>JADYYZ010000243.1 GCA_020853405.1 Acetobacteraceae bacterium | reverse complement strand
CGTGGTCGCCGCACCAGCGGTTCCGCCATCGTGCTGCCCAAGCTCGGCATCGTGGCCGGCGGTGGTGGCGAGGGACGCGCGGCGGCAACCGGCATGGCAGCGGCGGCAGGCGCCGCCGCCGCAGCCGTCGCGGCCGTCGCCGCTGGCTCGGGAAGTGGCGTCTCGGGCGGCAGCGCGCGCGGCGGGAGGGCCTCGGCCGAAGCCGCCAGTGTCGGCAAAGAGGGCGTTGGCAACGAGGGCGTTGGCAACGAGGGCGCTGGCAACGAGGGCGCTGGCAACGAGGGCGCTGGCGGGGCGGCGAGCTCGGCCGCCGGCGCCGGTGGCGCGGCCGCGACGCCCATGCCCGCAGCCGGTGCTTCTCCTGCCTCGTGTCGCGCGTCCGCGATGGCGGCGCTCAGCGCCTCGATCCAGGGTGCGCCCGGCGGCAGCGACATCGGCGCCTGCCAGGCGAACGCCTCGCCCAGCAGCGTCGGCAGTTCGGGCAGCAGTTCCGACCGGAACCGCCGGTGGATCACCGGCAGCTGGCCGGGAAAGCGCGCGCTGAAGCCGCTGTCCTCCAGCAGGTCGCGAAGCCGCTGCACCGCATCCGGGGTCCAGCACGGCTCGATCTGCAACAGCGCCACCCCGACATTGGGGTGCGCAAGCACGATGTCGGACGGCCCGAGCGCGATGCCGCCGGCCCCGAGCAGCTTCCATCCTTTGTCGAGCCGGCCGCCTGATCCGCCTTCGTGTGCTTCCGGCGCGGAAGCCAGAAGGCCATCCGGCAGCCCGCCACCCGGGCGCCCATCCGGCACGGCCACCCCCTCCGTGGCGCGAAAAACAATCACTCCGTGCGCGACCCTAATCCCGTTCGACCGGCCTTGGCCAGACAAACCGCCGGTGCCTGGAATCCGGGCCTATTCAACGACCAGCAGGTCGCACGGCGCAAGGCGCCGGAGCCGCCGCATCAGATGGAAAATCCCCCTGCATCGCCTGCCGTCCGGCACCGGCACGATGCAGCCGTCGGAGCCGCGCGGGCCAGGGCCATGAATCCAGAAATCGTCACGCCCGCGCATCGCGTTCGCGGGATCGGGGTCGAGGAAGCAGGCAAGGCCCAGCCGCGGGTGGCGTGCCGGCGGGCAAAGCCGGTAGCGGCCGGGCGGCAGCGGCCCGCCGCGCACCGGCTCGCTCGCCTTGATCGTCCAGTCGCGGCTGCCGCCATCCGCGTGCACGATGCGCCCGCGTACCCGCCCCGCGGGGCTGCGGCGCTCGGTCTCGCGCCCCCTGCCGCCGCCGGATACGCAGCGCCAGACCGTGCCGTCGGGCAGCATCAGCGTCTCGGTGGCGATGTGATAGACGATGCCGCCGGATGGCCCGCTCACGGCAGCACCGCCCGCGCCAGCCCGGCCTGCAGCAGCCAGACCACGGCGACCCCGGCTGCCATCGCCATCGGCAGGCTGCGCCAGGCAAGCATCACCGCACCGACCGCAACCGAACCGGCAAGCGCCGGCCAGCCGCCCGTCGCCAGCACGGGAGCGAGGAACGCCGTGAACAGCGCGCCAGGCAGGTGCGACAGGAAGGCGCGCACGAACGGCGTCGGCGGCAGCCGCGCCAGCACCAGGTAGCCGAACAGGCGCAGCCACCAGGTCACCAGGGCCATCGCGCCGATCGCGACCAGCGCCGGCATCTCGAACCCCCAAAGATTCAATCCCGGCGCCATCACGCGGGGCGGGTGCGGTCGCGCACGGCGCCTAGCGCCGCACCGGCGACGCCGCCGGCGGCGATGTGCCAGGCGCCCGGCAGCAGCTGCGCGCTCAGCAACGCCACCGACGCCGCCCCGAGCCAGGGCAGCGCGTCCTGGCGGGGGCCGCGCCAAAGGGGCACCAGCAGCGCCACGAACACCGCAGGTGCCGCGAAGAACAAGGGATGCCCCCGCGGCAGCGCGAGGATTCCCGCCAGCAGGAAGCCCGCCGCGGTCGAGACCAGCCACCAGGAGATCAGCGCCACCGAGATACCGGGAATGAGGGCAGCATCGTTGCGGCCCTGGCGCATGTCGGTGACCGACAGGGCCAGCACGTGATCGACCAGCGTGGCGATGCTGAACCAGCGCCACCGCGGCGGTGTCGCGCGGAGCCAGCCCGCGAGCACCGGGCCGATCAGCGCGAAGCGCAGATTGACGATGAAGGCAGCGGTCGCCGCACCCAGCACCGGCGCGTCTGTCCGCCAGGTCTCCAGCGCCACCACCTGGCTCGCGCCGCCATAGACGAGGCCGCTCATCAGCAGCGCCTCGACCAGGGAAAGGTTCTGTCGCGCTGCCAGCAGGCCGGCGACCAGGCCGAACGGGATCATGCCGAAGCCGAGCGGGAAGGCGATGCGGAACCCGCGCCTGAACCCCTCGCGCGTGAAGCTGATGGTCGGTGCAGCGGTCATTCGCGCTGGGCTGCCAGCAATCGTGCCTCTGCCTCGTCGCGGTCGGCGCGGAGCACCGCCTCGGCGACCTCGCGCGGGAAGCCGGCGCGGGCCAATGCTGCCAGCGCCTTGATGCGATCCGCCTCGCCGAACGGCGGCAGCCGGCGCCGGCGCGCGAACGCAAGGGCGGCGGCGAACTCGTCGGTTTCGGTCGCCAGCGCCACGCCGCGGGCGGCCAGGTGCGCGGCGATCCGGCGCCGCGAGCCGCCGCCGCGCGCAAGGCGGCGTGCCCGGCTTGCCGCGAAGGCGGCATCATCCAGCGCCCCGGCGTCGGTGAGGGCGGCGATGATTTTTGGGATCGCGGCGCGGGCGCGGGCGGCTGCCTCGGCCTTGGCCTCGCCATCGAGGTCGCTCGCCATCGCCCAGCG
>JADYYZ010000242.1 GCA_020853405.1 Acetobacteraceae bacterium | reverse complement strand
GCCAGGGCGATGCGCGCGCCGCTGTCCTCGGCATAGAAGGCGAGCTCCTCGGTCACGCTCATCGGGCTCAGCGGCACGACGACGCCGCCGGCGCGCAGCACGCCATGATAGGCGATGACGAAATGCGGCGAGTTCTGCATGTCCAGCAGCACCCGATCGCCCCGGCGCAGGCCGCAGCGGTGCTGGAGGAAGGCGGCCAGCCGCTCCACCCGCGCCAGCAGCTCGGCGTAGCCGATCTCGGCGCCGTAGAAGATCAGCGCCGGATGGTCGGGCCGCCGCGCCGCGGCACGCCGAAGTGCCGCATTCAGCGTCGGCGGCGGATCGTGCGGCTTGTGTGCTGCGCCCGCGGGCAGGAACCGATCGTGCCGGCTCATGGCGGGCCGGCCGTCAGCGGGTGATGGCAGCGGACGAACTGGTCGGGCGCGATCTCGCTCAGCGCCGGCGGCTCGCGCGTGCAGCGTTCCGTCTGGAAGGGGCAGCGCCCGGCCAGCCGGCAGGCCGAGGGGTCGGGGTCGATCGGGCTCCGCGGCTCGCCCTCCAGTTTCTCGCGCACCGGCCGCGGCGCACCGGGCAGGCGCGGGATGGCAGAGATCAGGGCGCGCGTATAGGGATGCCGCGGCGCGCCGAAGACCTGGGCGGAAGGTCCCGTCTCCACCACCTTGCCCAGATACATCACGGCGATCCGGTCGCACAGCAGCCGCACCACATTAAGGTCGTGGCTGACGAACAGGAGTGCCACGCCCGCCTCGCGGCGCAGGCGCATCAGCAGCTGCAGCACCACTGCCTGCACCGAGACGTCGAGCGCCGAGGTCGGCTCGTCCAGCACCAGCAGGCGTGGCTCCACCGCCATCGCCCGGGCGATGCCGACCCGTGCCTTCTGGCCGCCCGAGAGCTGGTGCGGGAAGCGCGGGAACAGTTCCGGCGGCAGGCCGACCTGCGCGGCCGCGCGCTCGACCTGGCGCCGCACCCCGGCCGTACCCTTGGCAGCGCGCAGCTGGCGCACCGGATCGGCGATCGCCTCGAAGACGCTGAAGCGGGGGTTCAGGCTCTCGGTCGGGTCCTGGAACACCATCTGCACCAGGCGCCGCCCGGCCGAGGTCGCGAAGCGCGCCGGTGCCACCGCGCCGATCGGCGTGCCATCCAGCAGCACCTCGCCGGCGTCCAGCTCGGTCAGCCGGCTGATCACGCGCGCCAGCGTGGACTTGCCGCAGCCGGATTCGCCGACCAGGCCAAGCGCCTCGCCCGGCAGGATGCGAAGGTCCACCGCCTCGACCGCCTGCAGCACGCCGGCCGGCGGGCGGCGGAACAGGCCCAGGGGTCCCTGGCGAGGGCGGGGGATCAGGAAGCGCTTGCTCGCGCCCCGCAGTTCGAGCACGGGCGTCACAGCGGGTGGTGGCAGGCCACGTGGTGGTCGGGCGCGAGCGTCGTTGCAGCGAGCGGCGCGGCATCGCAGGCGGCGGTACGCCGGCCGCACCGTTCGGCGAAGCGACAGAACGGCAGGTCGGCGCGGCGCAGGTCGGGCAGCGACCCCTCGATCGGCCGCAGCTCATCGATGCTGGCGACCGAGGAGGGAACGCTGGAGAGCAGTTTCGCGGTATAGGGATGGCGCGGGCGGGCAAACAGCTCCGTCACCGGTGCGTCCTCCACCACCTGCCCGGCATGCATCACCACCAGGCGGTCGCAGTATTCCGATGCCAGCGCGAGGTCGTGCGTGATCAGCACCGCGCTCGCACCCTGTTCGCGGATGGCGTCGCGGAACAGGTCCAGCACCACGGCCTGGGTGGTCACGTCGAGACCGGTGGTCGGCTCGTCCGCCAGCAGCAGCAGCGGCGAGCAGGCGAGCGCCATGGCGATGCCGATGCGCTGGCACATGCCGCCCGAGAGTTCGTGCGGGTAGGCACCGAGCCGGCGCTCCGGGTCGGGGATACGCACCTGGCGGAGCGCGGCCAGAACTTTCGTGCGGATCGCCCCTGCCGGCGCGGGATCGTGACGCGCCAGCACGTCGCCGATCTGTTGGCCGACGCTGCGGATCGGATTGAGGGCGGTGCGCGGGTTCTGGAACACGATCGAGATTTCCCGCCCGCGGAGATCGTTGAGCGCGCCCTGGCCCAGCCGCAGCAGGTCGCGCCCGCCGAAGTCGGTGCGCCCGGAGGTGACGCGTGCAGCGCGGTCCAGCAGGCCGAGCAGGCTGTAGGCGGTGACCGACTTGCCCGAACCGCTTTCGCCGACGATGCCGAGCATCTCGCCGGCGCGAATCTCGAAGCCGACCCGATCGAGCGCGTGCACCGTGCCGCTCCGGGTGCGGAATTCCACCGAGAGGTCCTGCACGGAAAGCAGCGGATCGCTCACGTGCGGCTCCTCGGGTCGAGGATGTCGCGCAGGCCGTCGCCAAGCAGATTGAAGCAGAACACCGCCAGCACGAGGGCAAGACCCGGGAAGGCGATCAGCCACCAGTGGCCGGAGACGATGAACTGCGCGCCCTCGGCCACCATGATCCCCCATTCCGGGGTCGGCGCGCGGATGCCAAGGCCGATGAAGGAGAGACCGGCCGCGTTCAGAACCGCCCAGCCGAGATTGAGCGATCCCTGCACCACCAGCGGCGCCATGATGTTGGGCAGCAGGAAGACCCGCAGGATGCGCGCGTGCGAGGAGCCGCCGACCTGCGCCGCCTCGATGTAGCCGAGGTTGCGGCGCACGCTGACCTCGGCCCGCGCCAGCCGGATATAGAAGGGCAGGTTGATGACCGCCGTGGCATAGACCACGGAGGAGATGGAATTGCCGAGCGCTGCCACCACGCCCATTGCCAGCGCGAACAGCGGGAAGGCCATCAGCACGTCGACCACGCGCCCGACCGCCCGGTCGAGCAGCCCGCCGAAATAGCCCATCGCCGCGCCCGCGACCGCGCCGGCCGAGAGCGAGAGCAGCACCGCACTGGCGGCGATGGCGAGGTCGAGCCGGGTTGCCACCACCACGCGCGAGAGGATGTCACGCCCCAGCTGGTCGGTGCCGAACCAGTGCGCCGCGGACGGTGGACGCAGGGCAAGCGGCGTGTTGGTCGCCAGCGGATCGTACGGCGCCAGCGCCGGCCCGGCCACCACCGCCCCCAGCAGCAGCGCCAGCAGCAGCAGGGCGACCAGGTTCAGCGGGTTCTCGGCCAGCACGTGCCGCACCACGCGCAGCCGCTCACCCATGGCGCATAAGGTCCGAACGCGGATCCACCAGGGCGTAGATCAGATCGACCAGCAGGTTCACCAGCACGAAGATCGCCGCCATGATCAGCATGAAGCCCTGCACCGGCGCGTAGTCGAGCGAGAGCAGGGAATCGAGGGCATAGGAGCCGACACCCGGCCAGGCGAAGACCCGTTCCACCAGCACATTGGCGCCCAGCATGTAGGAGAAGACGAGGCCGAGCGTGGTGACGATCGGCAGCATCGCGTTGCGCAGCGCGTACGAGACGACGACCGTGTGCCAGCGCAGGCCGTTGGCGCGCGCGGTGCGGATGAACTCGCTGTTCAGCACCGCCAGCATCGAGGCCCGCGTCATTCGCGCCAGCGGGGCAAGCGCGAACAGCGCCATGGTGACACTCGGCAGAACCAGCTGCGCGAAGGCCGAGCGGAAGCCCTCGATGTCGCCCGCGAGCAGCGTATCGACCAGCAGGAAGCCGGTGACGGTCGCGGGCGCGACGGCGAACGGGTCGATCCGCCCGATCGGCTCGGGCGCAAGGCCCATCAGGTAATAGAAAAGATAGATCAGCAGCAGGCCGCTGACGAAGGTGGGCAACGACACGCCGGCGGTCGCGACGATGCGGCAGAGATGGTCGATCAGGGAACCCTGCCGCAGCGCCGCCGCGATGCCGAGCGGCAACGCCGCTCCTACCGCCAGCGCGAAGGCCATCACGGTCAGTTCGGCCGAGGCGGGCAGGCGCTGCAGCATGTCCTGCATGACCGGCTGGCCGGTGGTGATGGACTGGCCGAGATCGCCTTCGAGCAGATGCCGGACATAGATCACGAACTGCCGCCAGAGCGGCTGGTCGAGGCCGAGATTGGCGCGGATGGCCTCGATGGTGGCGGCATCCGCGGCCGGGTTGCTGGCGAAGAACACCGCCGGATCGCCAGGCAGCAGGCGCGTCAGCAGGAAGGTCGTGATGACGACGCCGGCAAGCGTCGGGACCATGCCGAGCAGGCGTCGGAACGCGAATTCCATGGCGCGCCGCCGGTTCCCCCGGTGCCGCTCAGACGCGCCGCAGGGTGCGCAGCTCGAGGTGGCGGTGGAACAGGTACTTGTAGCCGTCGACGCTGCGAAGCATCCCGATATCGAGCGCCGGCTGCCACAACAGGATGATCGGGACCTCCTGCTTCGCCAGCGCGATCATCCGCCCGATGTCACGCTCATAGGCCGCGCGGTCGGTCTCGTAGCGCGTCTTGTCCACCAGTGCGGCGAATTCGGGGTTGTCGTACGAGCCGAAATTCCAGCGCGTGCGGCCATGATAGAAGATGCGGAAGAAGTAGTCGGGGTCGTTCAGGTAGGCGGCCGACCCCTCGAAGAAGAGCGGCACCTCCTTGCGCTCCAGCAGCGTGCCCAGCTGCCCGGGCGGCACCTTGTTGATGGTGACGCGGATGCCGACCCGGCCGAGCGCCTCCTGCACCAGCAGCGAGACCGGTTCGGCAACCGGCGCGAGCGACAGTTCGAACGAGAAGGTGGTGTCGAACCCGTTCGCCAGGCCGGCTTCCGCCAGCAGGGCGCGGGCCCGGGCAGGGTCGGTGTTGTAGCCATGCGGCTGCGGCCATTCGGTGCCGTCGGCCTCATTCGGCACCCCGCCGAAGAGCGGCCGGCCGCGCCGGAAGAGCGCGGCTTCGAACATCTGCTCGTACGGCAGGGCATAGGCGATCGCCTGGCGCACCTTCACGTTGTTAAAGGGGGGCATGGCGTTGTTCATGCCGATGAACTGGAAGGCACCCGCCATCGGCACCCCGAGCACGCGGACATTCGGCAGGTTGGCCTGCGCGAGCGAGACCGCGTCCTGCGGCGAGAGGTCCTGCACGATGTCGGCGTCGCCACGCTCGAGCGAGGTGCGGCGCGACTGCCCGTTCGGCACCACCTGCCACAGCACACGGCGGAATCCTGGCGCCGGTCCGCTCTTCCAGTTGTCGAAGCGGGAAAGGGTGATGCTCTGTCCCGGGGTGTGCGCCTCCAGCCGGAAGGCGCCGCCGCCGGCGACATTGTTCTTCAGCCACTCGTTGCCCCAGGGATCGCCGGCCCCTGCCTGCGCCTTCACCTGGCGCGAATTGATGACGATGCCGTAGGTGGCGGCGAGATTCGGCAGCGTGAAACGGTCGGCCTGCGGCGTGGTGATCCGGAAAGTGTGCCGATCGACCACCGTGAACTGGTCCGGGCTGGTCATCGAGCCGGTGGCAAACTGGGACCGCCCGATCGGGCTCGCGACCACGCGATCCATGGACCATTTCACGTCCTCCGCCGTTACCGGCGTGCCGTCATGGAAGGTGGCGTCGCGGCGCAGGTGGAAGGTGATGGTCCTGCCGGCGTCGCCAACCTCGTAGCGCTCGGCCAGCTCGCCTTCGATCCTGTAGTAGTCGTAATAGAGCGTGCCGTCGGGCTGCGTCTTGGTGCCGAAGCGCAGCAGCCGGTCGTAGGTGTTCCAGTGCAGCTGGATGGCGCTGCGGTTCACGCCGACGCCGATCGGATCAAACGAGTTCGGCCCTGCCTGACTCAGCACCCGCAGGCTCTCGGCGCGGGTCTGCGCCCGCGCGAAGCCGACCGGCAGCGTGCCGGCAAGGGTCAGTGCGGCCGCGGCGGCCCCGAAATCACGACGGCGCATTCCTTTACCTCCATCAATGGGTCGGCGCGGCCAGCCTGCCCCATCCGCGACGCCGTTGACACCTCCGGCGGGGGCTGGAAGAATGAAACAGCGTTTTTCTATCTGAAACAAGGGCCGTTGTGCCCGGCCCTGGCGGAGAGCCGCATGGATCGGTCAACTTCCGGCGATGACGACCTTCTCGCGCAGGGGGTTCGCGCCTTCGTGGACGCCGAACTGGTGCCGCACGAGGCGCTGGTCGAGCGGCTGGATGCGGTGCCCGACGAGCTGTTCCGCGACATCCAGCGAAAGGCGATCAAGGCCGGCTACTACGCGCTCAACATGCCGGAGCAGCATGGCGGCGGCGGCCTCTCGGCGCGCGAGCGGGCGACCGCCGAGATCGAGTTCGGGCGCGTCAGCCGCGCGCTCGGTGTGATCTGCAATCGCCCGGCGCCGATCCTGAAGGCCTGCCAGGGCGACCAGGTGGAGACCTACCTGAAGCCCACCATCCGCGGCGAGCGCTGGGAGTGTTTCGCCCTGACCGAGCCGGGTGCGGGGTCGGACGCGCGGGCGATCGCGACGCGCGCGGTTCAGGACGGCGACGATTGGGTGGTGAACGGCACGAAGCAGTTCATCACCATGGCGATGCGGGCCGATTTCATCATCGTCTTTGCCGTGACCGGCGTCGACGAGACGCCGAAGGGGGCGCAGAAGCGCATCACCGCCTTTCTGATCGACAAGGCGACCAGGGGCGTCAGCGTCACGCCGCTCGATGTGATGTCGAACCGCGGCATGAAGTCCTGCATCATCGGCTTCGACGATGTCCGCGTGCCGCACCGCAACATCCTGGGCGAGGAGGGTGGCGGCTTCGCGATCGCAAAGACCTGGATCTTCTCCGGCCGCGTGATGCTGGCGGCGAACTGCGTGGGCCTGGCCGAGCGCGCCATGGCCATCGCGGCGCAGTATGCCAACCAGCGGGTCGCCTTCGGCAGGTCGATCGGCAGTTTCCAGGGCACCAGTTTCAAGCTCGCCGACATGGCGACCGCCATCCACGCGACGCGGCTGATGGTGTTCGACGCCGCATCCCGGATGGATGCCGGCACCATCACCCAGCGCCAGGCCTCGCAGGTGAACCTGTTCGGCTCGGAGATGGTCGGGTCGGTCACCGACAACGCCTTGCAGATCATGGGCGGGATGGGCGTGACCAAGGACCTGCCCTTGGAACGCTTCTGGCGCGACGCCCGGGTGGAACGCATCTGGGAGGGAACCTCGGAGATCCACCGCGACATCATCGCCAGGGACGTGCTGCGGGAGTTCCGCGCGTGACATCGCGCATCCGGGTCGAAGCGAACGGCCCCCTGCTCGAGATCACCTTCGACCATCCGCCGGCGCACGCCTTCGACCAGCAGGCCTGCCGCGACCTCGACACCGCCTTCGGCAGGCTCTGCGACACGCCGGCGTTGCGCTGCGGCATCGTCACCGCGACGGGTGAGCGGATCTTCTCCGCCGGCTGGGACCTGAAGGCGGTGGCGGACGGTGATCGCGGCGAGGATTTCGGGCCGAACGGCTTCATGGGCCTGAAGCGCCAGTTCAACAAGCCGGTGATCGCGGCGGTGAACGGCCTGGCGGTGGGCGGCGGGTTCGAGTTCGCACTGCACGCCCACATGGTGGTCTGCGCGCCGCACGCCGAGTTCGGCCTGCCTGAGCTGCAGCGCGGCTTCCTGCCCGAGGCCGGCGGACTCTGGCGCGCCTATCGCCGGCTGCCGCCGAGCATCGCCAACGAACTGCTGCTGACCGGCCGGCGCCTTACCGCCGAGGAGGGGCTTCGCCTCGGGTTCGTCAACCGCATCGCCCCGCGCGAGACGCTGCTGGATGCGGCGCGCGAGATGGCGATGCAGGTCGTTGCCGCGGCCCCGCTGGCGGTGGAGGCGCTGCTGGAGATCGCGCGCGCATCCGAGGCATTGCCGGACGCGGAAGCCTTCGCGCTGTTCCAGGCAGGCCTGCCGGCGCACCGGCGCATGCGCCAGTCCAACGACTACTACGAAGGCCCGCGCGCCTTCGCCGAGAAGCGCCCGCCGCGCTGGACGGGCACCTGAGACGGAGAGAGAGGGCACGATGAATTTCGACCTGTCGCCGGCGCAGCGCGAGATGCGCGACGCGCTGCGTGCCTTCCTGCTGCGCGAGTGCCCGATCGAGTATGTCCGGTCCTGCGACGATGCCGAGCGCTTCCCGGTGGAACTGTTCGACAAGCTCGCCGCCCAGGGCTGGCTCGGCCTGCCGATCCCGGAGGAGTTCGGCGGTACCGGCGGCAGCTGCACCGACCTGGCCGTGTTCCTCGAGGAGCTCGCCTGGCATTTCGAGGCGGCGGCCAACTGCTACTACACCACCGTGGTCATCGCCGCCGATGCGCTGACGCATTTCGCCAGCGCGGCGCTGAAGCGCGAGCTGCTGCCGAAGCTCGCGCGCGGCGAGATCCGCTTCGCCTTCTCGCTCTCGGAGCCGAACTCCGGCTCCGATGCCGCCTCGCTGCGGACCCGCGCGGTGGCCGAGGGCGAGCACTGGGTGATCAACGGCCAGAAGATGTTCTGCTCCTGCGCGCAGGTTGCCGACTACATCCTGCTGATGGCCCGCTCCGACGCGGCGGCGCCGAAGCATGACGGCATCACCATGTTCCTGCTCGATCCGCGTACGCCCGGGGTGGAGATCCGGCGCCTGCGCAAGCTCGGCCTCAAGCCGATGGACCTGAACGAGATCTTCCTGACCGATGCGCGGATCCCGAAGGATGCCATCATCGGTGAGCTCAACCGGGGCTGGCGCAACGTACTGAAGACGCTGGACTATGAGCGCTGCTGCCTCTCCGCCGTCAATGTCGGTGCGGCACGCTCCTGCCTCGACAGGGCGCTCAGCTACACCAAGGAGCGCGAGCAGTTCGGCCAGAAGATCGCCAACTTCCAGCTCACGAGGGCGAAGCTCGCCGACATGCAGATGGAGATCGACGCGGCGCGCCTGCTGCTCTATCGCAGCGCCGACCTGGTCGATCGCGGCATCCCGAACAACCGGGAATCCGCGATCGCGAACCTCTACTCCTCGGAGACCTATGTGCGCGCCGCGCTGAGCGGCATGCGCATGATGGGCGGCTGGGGCTACCTGATGGAGTTCGACATGCAGCGCCACTACCGCGATTCCAAACTCGCGGAGATCGGCGGCGGCACCTCGGAGATCCTGCGCATCGTCATCTCCCGCGAAATGCTGAAGTAGGCGCCGACACCGTCATCGCCCGCGGCAT
>JADYYZ010000241.1 GCA_020853405.1 Acetobacteraceae bacterium | reverse complement strand
CAGAACCAAGACCAAGACGGACAATCACGATGTCGCCCGGAATGCCACCACGCCCCGCCACGCCATTGCTGGACCGCGTGAAGGTCCCCGCCGATCTCAGGAATCTCGGCCCTGCCCAGCTGCGCCAGCTGGCCGACGAGCTGCGCGCCGAGACGATCGATGCCGTCAGCGTCACCGGCGGGCATCTGGGTGCCAGCCTCGGCGTCGTCGAGCTCACGGTCGCCGTGCATCACGTGTTCGAGGCGCCGCACGACCGCATCGTCTGGGATGTCGGCCACCAGGCCTATCCGCACAAGATCCTGACCGGGAGGCGCGATCGCATCCGCACGCTGCGCCAGGGCGGCGGGCTTTCCGGTTTCACCCGCCGCGCCGAGAGCGAATACGACCCGTTCGGCGCCGCCCACAGTTCCACCTCGATCTCGGCCGGGCTCGGGATGGCGGTGGCACGCGACCTGAAGCACGAGAAGCGGCACGTGATCTGCGTCATCGGTGACGGCGCGATGAGCGCCGGCATGGCGTACGAGGCGATGAACAACGCCGGCGCGCTGCGTTCGCGGCTGATCGTGATCCTGAACGACAACGACATGTCGATCGCGCCGCCGGTGGGCGCGATGAGCGCCTATCTGTCGCGCACCATTTCAAGCCGCACCTACACCAGCCTGCGCCAGGTCGCCGGCCAGCTGGCGCGGCGCTTCCCGCGCACCATCGAGCGCACCGCCAAGCGGGCCGAGGAGTTCGCGCGCGGCCTGTTCGCCGGCGGCACGCTGTTCGAGGAGCTGGGATTCTTCTATGTCGGCCCGATCGACGGCCACAATCTCGACCACCTGCTGCCCGTGCTGCGCAACGTGCGCGAGGCGGAAGAAAGCCAGGGCCCGATCCTGCTGCACGTGGTGACGCAGAAGGGCAAGGGCTACGCGCCCGCCGAGGCGAGCGCCGACAAGTATCACGGGGTGGCGCGCTTCAATGTCGTCACCGGCGAGCAGGCGAAGGCGCCGCCCGGCCCGCCCAGCTACACCAGGGTGTTCGCCGATGCGCTGATCGCCGCCGCCGAGCGCGATCCCGCGATCGTCGCGATCACCGCGGCGATGCCCGCCGGCACCGGCCTCGACCGCTTCGCGAAGCGGTTCCCCGAGCGCTGCTTCGATGTCGGCATTGCCGAACAGCACGCCGTGACCTTCGCCGCCGGCATGGCAACCGAGGGCATGAAGCCGTTCTGCGCGATCTATTCCACCTTCATGCAGCGCGCCTACGACCAGGTGGTGCACGACGTCGCGATCCAGAACCTGCCGGTGCGGCTGTGCATGGACCGGGCCGGCCTGGTCGGCGCCGACGGCGCGACGCACGCCGGCAGTTTCGACATCGCGAGCCTCGGCTGCCTGCCGGGCATGATCCTGATGGCGCCTTCGGACGAGGCCGAGCTCGTGCACATGGTTGCGACCGCGGCCGCGATCGACGACGCGCCGTCGGCGCTGCGCTACCCGCGCGGCGAGGGGCTCGGCGTCGCCCTGCCGGCAGCGGGCACGGTGCTTCCGATCGGCCGCGGCCGCATCCTGCGCGAGGGCACGACGGTTGCCATCCTGGCCTATGGCCAGCGCCTGGCCGACTGCCTGAAGGCCGCCGACATCCTGGCCGCGGCGGGCTTCTCCACGACGGTCGCCGATGCCCGCTTCGCCAAGCCGCTGGATGGGGCGCTGATCGGCCAGCTCGCCCGCCACCACGCCGTGCTGCTGACCGTCGAGGAAGGCTCGATCGGCGGCTTCGGCAGTTTCGTGCTGCATCACCTGGCGCATGCCGGGCTGCTCGATCGCGGCCTCAAGGTGCGGCCGCTTTCGCTGCCCGACCGCTTCATCGACCACGACAGCCCGAAGAACCAGGTGCGCGAGGCAGGGCTCAATCCGGAAGCGATCGCCGCCGCCGCGCTGGCAGCACTCGGCACGGCGCCGGGGCGCGAGATCAGGGCGGTTTCCGACCGCGCCTAGCCGGTATCGTGAAGCAGCGCGCCGACCTGCTGCTGGTCGCACGCGGGCTTGCCTGCTCGCGTGCCCGCGCGCAGGCGCTGATCATGGCGGGCAAGGTGTTCCTCGGCGGCCGGCGGATCGACAAGGCAGGCGAGGCGATCGCCGAGGACCAGCCGATCGAGGTGCGCGGCGAGGCGCACCCGTGGGTCAGCCGCGGCGGCGTCAAGCTCGCGCATGCGCTTTCGCATTTCGGGCTCGATCCGGCCGGCCGCGTCTGCCTCGATGTCGGGGCCTCGACCGGCGGCTTCACCGACGTGCTGCTGCACCATGGCGCGGCGCGGGTCTATGCGGTCGATGTCGGGCACGGCCAGCTCGCCTGGAAACTGCGCAGCGACCCGCGCGTGGTGGCGCTGGAAAAGACCAATGCGCGCTATCTCGAGTCGGCCCAGGTGCCCGAACCGATCGGCGCGCTGGTCGCCGATGCCGCGTTCATCGGTCTTGCCACCGTGCTGCCCCGCCCGCTCGGCCTGTGCGGCCCGGGCGCCTGGGCGGTGGCGCTGATCAAGCCGCAGTTCGAGGTGGGGGCCGGCCAGGTCGGAAAGGGCGGCGTGGTGCGCGACGGGGCGCTGCATGCGGCGGTGTGCGCGCGGCTTGAATCCTGGTGGCGCGAGCTGCCCGGCTGGGCGGTGCTGGGCATCACCGAAAGCCCGATCAGCGGCCCCGACGGCAACCGCGAGTTCCTGATCGCCGCCCGGCGCGATTGAGCGCCTATCCGGGCGGCATCGGCGGGCGGGTGCCGAGCGGCACCGAGACCTCCTGGCGCCGTCCCTGGCGCAGAACGCCGACCTTGGCCGTGGTGCCGGGGCTGAGCTGGGCCACCGCGCGCGCCAGCGCCCGCGGGCTGTCGATCTGGGTGTCGTTCACGCTGGTCACGATGTCGTTCTGGCGCAGGCCCGCCCGCGCCGCCGGGCTGCCCGGCGAGACCTGGGCGATGCGCACCCCTGGGCTCGTCTCGCTGCCGGGTGGCGCGGCCACGGCCTCGGCGGTGACGCCGAGCCAGCCGCGCGCGATCCGCCCGCTGCTGCGCAGCTCCTGCACCACCGGCGCGACGATCTCGGCCGGGGTTGCGAAACCGATGCCGACGCTGGCCCCCACCGGGCTGTAGATCGCGGTGTTCACGCCGATCACCTCGCCGGCGAGGTTGAACAGCGGCCCGCCGGAATTGCCCGGGTTGATCGGCGCGTCGGTCTGCAGGAAGTCGTCGAACGGGCCGGCGCCGATATCGCGCCCGCGCGCCGAGAGGATGCCGGCGGTCACCGTGCCGCCCAGCCCGTACGGATTGCCAACGGCAAGGATCCAGTCGCCGACGCGGCTGGCATTGGCGCGACCGAAGCGAAGCGCGGGCAGCGGGCGCGCGGCACTGACCTTCAGCAGCGCGATGTCGGTGGCATCGTCGAAGCCGACGATGCGCGCAGGCAGGCTCGTGCCGTCGGAAAATGTCACGCGCACGGCGGTGGCGCTGCCGACCACATGGGTGTTGGTAACGATATAGCCTTCGCCATCCACGACGAAGCCCGACCCCTGGCCGGTGACCTGCTCGCGCCGGCCGCGGAAGCGTTCGCGCAACTGGCGTTCGAACGGCGTGCCGCGGAGCTCCGGCGGCAGTTCGGCGATCGCCTGGTTGGCATCGACGGTCTGGCGGGTGGCGATGTTCACCACCGACGGCACGACCCGCTCGACCAGGTCGGCGAAACCGGTGGCGGGCACGATGCTGCGCTGGGCGGCGGCAGGGGGCGCGCAGGCGACCGGACCGCCGAACAGCAGGGCCAGCGGCAGCAGAAGAACGAGGTGCGGAGAGGCGCGCGGCATGATGGGCACGGGTCCGGAACAGGGGGTGAGGGACGACGGTCCGAGCAAGGCGGAAGCCGGAGGATGCTTGGCAGTCCGGCGGATTTTTTGCCAGCCCCGCAACTGGCATCGCTGCCTTCGGCGCCGGTGCGATCTGATCTGGGGCGACCTGATATCACGCGATCTGATATCGCACACAACAACCATTGCACGCGGACGTTGGAAGAATACATCCATGGGGTGTGCCTGACCCCAGCCGCGCCCGCTTAGCGGCGTGCATCCATCGCGATCGCGCGCCCCGGCGTGATGTTCGGTGGCGGGCTGGCCCTGCCGTGGTGGCGAACGCCGGTCGCGCCATCCTTGCGGTCTCCATGCCTGGCCATGCGCGGCTCGCGTGTCTGTGCAGGCGGTTCTCCACCAATTGCGGGAACCCGACGCGCAGTCAGGCATTTGTTGAATAGAGGCCCCCACCCTCACGGGAGCACAAAGCGATGAACGAGATAGCACCTCCCCGTCTTGCGCCGGTTCCCGGCTCTCCCCTCAGCGGCGCATCGGCGCGCCCCGAACTGCGCGGCCGGCCGGGCCAGCGCGCGAATGCCGCCGATCGCCATGTCGGCGCACGCATTCGTGAACGCCGGGTGATGCTCGGCCTGTCGCAACAGCAGCTCGCGCAGATGATAGGGGTAACCTATCAGCAGGCGCACAAGTACGAGCGCGGCCTGAACCGCATCTCGGCGGGCCGGCTTTATGAGATCGCGCAGGTGATGGGCGTGCCGGTGTCGTGGTTCTTCGAGGGCCTGGCCGGTGGCGGCGCGCACGACATGAACCCGCAGCAGCGGCTCAGCCTTGAGCTCGCGCGCAACTTCGCGCTGATCGAGAACGACCAGCACCGCCAGGCGCTGTCGGCGATGGCGCGGGCGCTGGCGAGCGCACCGCAGGGCTGAATCGCCCGCCGCCGGCGGGTGCGGGGCCGCGGCTGGCGCGTGATCGCTTCAGATTGAAGCGATCGCGCACTGCAAGCCATTGTTTGAGTGCGTGATTCACGTCTCCGGCGATTCCGCCTCCGACGATCACGCACTAGCCGATGCCGCGGTCGCGGTACGCGCGGTCCATCGCCTCCATCAGCAGCCGGCGCGCGTGCCGCGCATCCGGCACGATGTCGGTCGCGGGCGCGCGCGCCGGGCGTGCGGCAAGCCAGGCAGCGATCGCTGCCCGCATCGCCTCGATCGCGTCGGTGCCGGCGACACCCCGGCTTCGCGCCAGGATGGCATCGGCCTGCTGCTCCAGCGAGAGGCCGGCCGGGCCGCCGCTCATGCCACGGGTTCGGCCGGCCACAGCATCGGCGGCTCCAGCAGCAGCGCGCGCGCGGCAATCAGCGGCAGGTCGGGCAGCCGCTCTTTCTCTGCCTGGTCGGCCAGCGCGTGGACGACACTGGTCGCGTACGAGAGAGCCGCCTCGGGCTCCTTGCCCTCCAGCATTCGCGCAAGGAACAGCGCCACCAGCGCATCGCCGGTGCCGGGCGGGGCGACGGCACGCGGGGTTGCGACCGCGGCCGCGCCCTTCTCGTGCGCAAGCAGGGTCGCCGTCTGCTGCGGCAGGAACGGCAGGTCGAGCCCGCCCACCAGCACCATGCGCGGGCCGCCCGGGCGCAGCTTCGCGCGGAGCTCCGCACAGGCTGCGGCGGCGTCGGACAGGCTGCCGGGCGAGGCACCGGACAGCACCGACAGTTCGAACGCATTCGGCGCCAGGATGTCGGCTCTGCCCAGCGCGCGATCACGCAGGAATTCCGGAATGCCCGGCTGCACATAGATGCGCCCGCCGATCCCGATCTCGGGGTCGCAGACATAAAGCGCGCGCGGGTTCGCGGTCTTCACCCGCTCGACTGCGTCCAGCACCACGGCACCGGTCTCGGCGGCGCCGAGATTGCCCGACAGCACCGCGGCGCAATCGGCGAGCTTCGCACGTGCCGCGATACCCGCCAGCAGCTCGCCCACCAGGTCGGCAGGCAGCGTGCGGCCGGTGGCGCCGCCCAGCCCCTCGGTGTTGGAGAACACCCCGGTCGGCACGGCCCACACCTCGTGCCCGAGGGCAGTGAGGCAGGCGATGGTCGCACCGGTCTCGACGTGGCCCTGGGCGACCCAGGGCTGGATGGTGAGCACGTTCATGCTGCGCCTCGCCTGCGCGTCGGCCGGGGGGTCGGCCGGGTCGCGCGATCGTGCGCGCAACCAGCCTCCGATCGCAACCACGCGCCTCGATGCCGGTGCCGCACGCGCCCCGCGGGGCACGCCGGGCGGGTCAGCCTGTGCTGCACCTGCGTTGACCGGCCTCGCCGCCGGGCGGTAGAACAGTTGCGCACTGGCGCACTGGCGCACTGGCGCACTGGCGCATTGGCGGCGAGGACGACCCGATGGATTCGCGCGACGCCCTGATGGTGGGCACGACCAGCGACGGCAAGCCGATGGCGCGGCCGCTGTCACCGCATCTCCAGGTCTATCGCCCGCAGATCACCACGGTGATGTCGATCATGCACCGCATCACCGGTGTCGGGCTGGGGCTTGGCGCGCTGGTGCTGGCGTGCTGGCTGGTCGCCGCCGCCGGCAGCGCGGAACTGTTCGCGCGCGTGCAATGGTTCCTCGGCAGCTGGCTTGGCGTGCTGCTGCTGCTCGGCTGGACGGCAGCGCTTGCCTTTCACTTCTGCAACGGCATCCGGCACCTGTGGTGGGATACCTGCCGCGGCTTCTCGATCAGGCAGGTGAACGAATCCGGCATGATCGCGCTGGCGGCGGCGGCGGTGCTGACCGTGCTGGTCGTGCTGGCCGCGATCCTGGCGTGAAGGGCTTCGGCGTGACGGTCTTCGGCGTGACGGCGGAACGGGCAAGGACGGAACGGGCGAGGAAGGGCAGCTGATGGCCGACGCGGCACGCCGACAGGAGACCCTGCGAAGCGCGCTTGGCCGGGTGCGCGGCCTCGGCTCCGCGCACGCGGGCGTGGCGCATTGGGTCGCGCAGCGGCTGACCGCGGTGGCGCTGCTGCCGCTGACGCTGTGGTTCGTGGTTTCGATCGTCGGCATGCTGGGCGCGAGCCAGGCCGAAGTGCGGGCCTGGATCGCCTCGCCGCTGGCAAGCGTGCTGCTGCTGCTGCTGGTCGCTGCCACCTTCCATCACCTGAGCCTTGGCCTGCAGGTCGTGATCGAGGACTACGTCCATCACGAGGAGGCGAAGCTTGCTGCCCAGATCGCACAGAAATTCGCCTGCGTCCTGCTGGGCGTTGCCGGATGCCTCTCGATCCTCAGGATCGCGCTTTAGGTCGCCGGCGCGAAGGCGCGGGGCGCAAGGAAAATGACACGCCGGCGACCGACGGAGCCGGCTGACGGAGCGGGTCGCCGATGAATGCCATCAACACGCCCTCGCGCGGGGCCTATCGCATCATCGACCACACCTATGACGTGGTGGTGGTCGGCGCTGGCGGCGCGGGCCTGCGCGCCTGCCTTGGCCTCGGTGCTGCCGGGCTGAAGACCGCGTGCGTGACCAAGGTGTTTCCCACCCGCAGCCACACCGTCGCCGCGCAGGGCGGCATCAGCGCGGCCCTGGGCAACATGGGCGAGGACGACTGGCGCTGGCACATGTACGACACCGTCAAGGGGTCGGACTGGCTCGGCGACCAGGACGCGATCGAATACATGTGCCGCGAGGCGGTGCCCGCGGTGATCGAGCTCGAACATTACGGCGTGCCGTTCAGCCGCACCGAGGATGGCCGCATCTATCAGCGCCCGTTCGGCGGACACATCAAGGATTTCGGCCGCGGCGCGCCGGCGATGCGGGCCTGTGCCGCGGCCGACCGCACCGGCCATGCCATCCTGCACACGCTCTACCAGCAGTCGCTGAAGCACGAGGTCGAGTTCTTCGTCGAGTATTTCGCGCTCGACCTGATCATGGACGAGCACGGCGCCTGCCGGGGCGTGATGGCCTGGTGCCTGGAGGACGGCTCGATCCACCGCTTCCGTGCCCAGATGGTGGTGCTGGCGACGGGCGGCTATGGCCGCGCCTATTTCTCCTGCACCTCGGCCCACACCTGCACCGGCGATGGCAGCGCGATGGTGCTGCGCGCGGGCCTGCCCTGCCAGGACATGGAGTTCGTGCAGTTCCACCCGACCGGCATCTATTCCGCCGGCTGCCTGATCACCGAGGGCGCGCGCGGCGAGGGCGGCTACCTCACCAACTCCAATGGCGAGCGCTTCATGGAGCGCTACGCACCATCGGCCAAGGACCTGGCCAGCCGCGACGTGGTCAGCCGCGCCATGAGCATGGAGATCCGCGAAGGTCGCGGCTGCGGCCAGCACGGCGATCACATCCTGCTGCATCTCGAGCATCTCGGCGGCAACATCCTGCACGAACGGCTGCCCGGCATCTCCGAGACGGCGAAAATCTTCGCCGGCGTCGATGTGACCAAGGCCCCGATCCCGGTGCTGCCGACCGTGCACTACAACATGGGCGGCGTGCCGACCAACCACCGCACCGAGGTGATCACGCACGGCCCCGACGGCGACCGCGTCGTGCCTGGCCTGATGGCGGTGGGCGAGGCGGCGTGCGTCTCGGTGCACGGCGCGAACCGGCTCGGCACCAACAGCCTGCTCGATCTCGTGGTGTTCGGCCGCGCCGCCGCGCATCGCTGCGCCGAGATCCTGACGCCCGGCGCGGGCCAGGCGCCGCTGCCGGCAGGCGCGGGCGAGCAGGGGCTCGACCGCCTGGATTCCACCCGCCACGCCAAGGGCGGCACGCGGGTGGCCGAGCTCCGGCTTTCCATGCAGCGCAACATGCAGGCGCACGCCGCGGTGTTCCGCACCGCCGAAAGCCTGAAGGATGGCGTGGCCAGGATGCACGAGACCTGGAGCGGGCTTTCCGACATCGCGGTCAGCGATCGCAGCCTGATCTGGAATTCCGACCTGATGGAAGCGATCGAGCTTTCCAACCTGATGGGCAACGCGATGACCACCATCGTCGGTGCCGAGGCGCGCCACGAAAGCCGCGGCGCGCACGCGCATGAGGACCATCCGGACCGCGACGACGTCAACTGGATGAAGCACTCGCTGGCCTGGTGCGATGACAAGGGCGCGGTGCGGCTGGATTACCGGCCGGTGACGCTGACCACGCTCACCAACGAGGTGCAGAGTTTCCCGCCCAAGCCGCGCGTCTACTGACAGGCGACGAGACCGAACGACATGGCCAACTTCACGCTGCCCAGGAATTCCCAGATCACCGCCGGCGAGACGCACAAGGCACCCGCCGGTGCCAAGCGCGTGCGCGAGTTCAAGATCTATCGCTGGAGCCCGGACGACGACAGGAACCCGCGCACCGACATCTACGAGATCGACCTCGATGCCTGCGGGCCGATGGTCCTGGACGCGCTGATCAAGATCAAGAACGAGGTCGACAGCACGCTCACCTTCCGCCGCTCGTGCCGCGAGGGCATCTGCGGCAGCTGCGCGATGAACATCGACGGCACCAACACGCTGGCCTGCCTGAAGCCGATCGAGGAGGTGAAGGGCGAGGTGAAGATCTACCCGCTGCCGCACATGCCGGTGGTGAAGGACCTGGTGCCCGACCTGTCGCAACCATACGCGCAGCTGCAGCTGATCCAACCCTGGCTGAAGGCTGATTCGCCGCCCCCGCCCGACACCGAGCGCCGCCAGAGCAAGGAGGAGCGCGCCCAGCTCGACGGCTTGTGGGAATGCATCCTGTGCTTCTGCTGCTCGACCGCCTGCCCGAGCTACTGGTGGAACGGGGATCGCTATCTTGGGCCTGCGATCCTGCTGCAGGCCTATCGCTGGATCGTGGACAGCCGCGACGAGCACACCGGCGAGCGGCTGGATGCGCTGGAGGACCCGTTCCGGCTCTATCGCTGCCACACCAT
>JADYYZ010000240.1 GCA_020853405.1 Acetobacteraceae bacterium | reverse complement strand
GTCGGCAGAGGGGGCCTCTGACCCGCCTCAGTTCTTCGACTTGTCGACCAGCGCGCGTTCCCTGATCCAGGGCATCATGGCGCGGAGCTTCTCGCCCACCTGCTCGATCGGGTGTGCCGCCATGTTCCGGCGCATCGCCTTGAAGTTGGCCTGGTTGACGCGGTTCTCCAGCATCCAGTCGCGCGCGAACCGGCCCGACTGGATGTCGGCCAGCACGCGCTTCATCTCGGCCTTGGTCTCGGCCGTCACGATCCGCGGCCCGGTCACGTACTCGCCGTACTCGGCGGTGTTGGAGACCGAGTAGTTCATGTTGGCGATGCCGCCCTCGTAGACGAGATCGACGATCAGCTTCACCTCGTGCACGCATTCGAAATACGCCATCTCGGGCGCGTAGCCGGCCTCGACCAGGGTCTCGTAGCCGGCCTTCATCAGCTCGACGAGACCCCCGCACAGCACGGTCTGCTCGCCGAACAGGTCGGTCTCGCACTCCTCCTTGAAGGTCGTCTCGATGATGCCGGCCCGGCCGCCGCCGATCGCGGAGGCGTAAGACAGCGCGATCTCCAGCGCGTTGCCGCTGTTGTTGGCGTGGATCGCGACCAGGCAGGGCACGCCGGCGCCGCGCAGATACTCGCCGCGCACGGTGTGGCCGGGGCCTTTCGGCGCGATCATGAACACGTCGAGATCAGCGCGGGGTTCGATCAGGTTGAAATGCACGTTGAGGCCATGCGCGAAGGCGATCGCCGCCCCCTCGCGCATGTTGGCATGCAGCTCGTTGCGATAGAGCTCGCCCTGCCCCTCGTCGGGCGTCAGGATCATCATCAGGTCGGCCCATTTCGCGGCCTCGGCAGGGGTCATCACCTTCAGCCCCGCGGCTTCCGCCTTGGCGATGCCGGCCGAACCCTTGCGCAGCGCGACGGCCACCTCCTGCACGCCGGAATCCTTCAGGTTCAGCGCATGCGCGTGGCCCTGGCTGCCATAGCCGACGATGCACACCTTCTTGGCCTTGATCAGGTTCACGTCGGCGTCGCGGTCGTAATAGACGCGCATGGGCGTACTCTCCCCCTTCGGTCGGATTGGATGCGGGCGGTGGTCTAGAGGTGTTGGCTGGTCACGACAAGCCGCCGAGACCCTGCGGCCCACGCGCGATCGCGGCAACGCCGGTGCGCGCGAGCTCGGCCAGCCCCAGCGGGCGCATCAGCTCGACGAAGGCGTCGATCTTCTCGGGCGCGCCGGTCATCTCGAACACGAAACTCTCGGTGGTGGCATCGACCACGCGGGCGCGGAACACATCGGCCAGGCGCAGCGCCTCGACCCGCGGTTCGCCCTGGCCCGCCACCTTGATCAGCGCCAGCTCGCGCGCGACGTGGGGGCCTTCCTCGGTCAGGTCGACCACGCGGAGCACCGGCACCAGCCGGTCGAGCTGCGCCTTGATCTGCTCGATCACCATCGCGGTGCCGCTGGTCACCACGGTGATGCGCGACAGCCGCTGGCCGGAATCCACCTCGGCCACGGTCAGGCTGTCGATGTTGTAGCCGCGGCCCGAGAACAGGCCGATCACGCGGGCCAGCACCCCCGGCTCGTTCTGGACCAGCACGGCAACCACATGGCGCCGGAGCGCCGTATCGGGCAGCATCTTCACACCAGCACCATGCCTTCCTCGGACACGCCGGGCTGCGGCTTCTGCTTCTGCGTCTCCTCCTCCGGCCCCAGGATCATTTCGTTGTGGGCAGCGCCCGAGGGGATCATCGGGAAGCAGTTCTCCTTCGGGTCGACGCAGATATCGGCGATCACCGGCCGGTCGGAGGCGATCATGGCGGTGATCACCTCGTCGAGCTCCTCGACCTTGGTCGCGCGCAGGCCGACCGCGTGGAAACTCTCCGCCAGTTTCACGAAGTCGGGGAGTGCCGCCGAGTAGCTTTCCGAATAGCGGCCGCCATACAGCAGCTCCTGCCACTGCCGCACCATGCCCATGTACTCGTTGTTCAGGATGAACACCTTCACCGGCAGGCGGTACTGGGCAAGCGTCGCCATCTCCTGGATGTTCATCAGGATCGAGGCCTCGCCGGCGATGTCGATCACCAGCGCGCCGGGGTGGGCGATCTGCACCCCCATGGCGGACGGCAGGCCGTAGCCCATGGTGCCCAGCCCGCCCGAGGTCATCCAATGGTTGGGCTGCTCGAACCTGAAATACTGGGCGGCCCACATCTGGTGCTGGCCGACCTCGGTGGTGATGAAGGTCTCGCGGCCGGACGCCTTGCACAGTTCGAACAGGCGCTGCACGGCGTATTGCGGCTTGATCACCGAACCCGGCATCGTCGGCTGGCGGAAGCGCAGGCAGTCGCGCGCGCGCCACTGGTCGATGGTGCGCCACCAGGCGGCGATCGCCTTGCTGTGCACCGCCGTCGCATCCGCCTTCCACGCGGCGATCAGGGCGCGCAGCGCGGCCCCGCAGTCGGCGACGATCGGCAGGTCAACGGCGACGTTCTTGTTGATCGAGCTCGGGTCGATGTCGATGTGGATCTTGCGGCTGCCGGGCGAGAAGTCGCGCAGCCGGCCGGTGACCCGGTCGTCGAACCGCGCGCCGATGTTCAGCATGACGTCGCAGCCATGCATCGTGAGGTTGGCTTCGTAGGTGCCGTGCATGCCCAGCATGCCCAGGAACTGCGGGTCGCTCGCCGGATAGGCGCCGAGCCCCATCAGCGTGCTGGTCACCGGGAAGCCGGTCAGCCGCACGAACTCGGCCAGCAGGCCGGCGGCCTCGGGGCCGGCATTGATCACGCCGCCGCCCGTATAGATCACGGGCTTCTTTGCCGCCTTCAGCATCGCCACCGCCTTGGTGATCGCCTGTGGGTCGGGCTCGGTGCGCGGGCGATAGGAGCGGTGCGTGGTGCTGGGCTCGCCCAGCTTCGTGGTGGTGGCGATCAGCACGTCCTTGGGCAGGTCGACCACCACCGGGCCCGGGCGGCCGGTGCGCGCCACATAGAATGCCTCGTGCACGACCCGCGCCAGGTCATCGACGTTCTTGACCAGGTAGTTGTGCTTGGTCGCGGGGCGCGTGATGCCGGTGGTATCCGCCTCCTGGAAGGCGTCGTTGCCGATCAGGTGGGTCGGCACCTGGCCGGTCAGGCACACCACCGGAACCGAATCCATCAGCGCATCGACCAGCCCGGTCACCGCGTTGGTCGCACCGGGGCCGGAGGTGACCAGCACGACACCGACCCTGCCCGTGCTGCGCGCGTAGCCCTCGGCCGCATGCACCGCGGCCTGTTCGTGCCGGACCAGGATGTGGCGGACGAAATTCTGCTGGAACAGCGCGTCATAGATCGGCAGCACGGCGCCGCCGGGATAGCCGAAGACCACATCGACATCCTGGTCCTTGAGGCAGCGCAGGACCACTTCCGCGCCGCTCAGCGCCTGCACCTCGGATGGTCCGGTATTGGCGGACATGGCTCACCTTTCCCTGCGCGCCC
>JADYYZ010000239.1 GCA_020853405.1 Acetobacteraceae bacterium | reverse complement strand
GTCGCGCTGCTGGTCGGCGCGGTGGCCGCGGCGATGGTCGCGTTCGCGGTGCACGCTGGCCTTGCCGCGCAGCAGGCGACGCTCGTGGTGCTGCACTCGCTCGGCGCGACCGATCGGTGGATCGCTGCCGCGTTCGCCCGGCGGGCGGGGCGCCAGGCGTTTGTCGCCAGCCTGATCGGCGGCCTGCTGTCGCTGCCGGTGCTGGCCGGCCTCGCGGTCGTGGCCGAGCCGTTCTCGGCCGGATTGCAGGGGCTCGCGGCGATGCCCGCGCTGTGGCTGCCGGCGCTCTTGCTGGCGGTACCGGCCTGGGCGCTGGCACGAACGAGCGCGTGGCTGGTCGCGCAGCGCTGGTTGCGGCGGCTGTGGTAGCCCGCCTGCTGCGAAGGGGGCTGCTGCTGGCGGCACTGGCGCTGCTGCTGGGGGGCAGCGGGTTCGCGCTGTTCCTGGCCGCGCGCCCGGCGGCGCGTGCCGATCTGCCCAGCGCCGATGCGGCGGCGGTGCTGACCGGCGGCGCGGGCCGGGTCGAGACGGGGCTCGCGCTGCTTGCCGGCGGCCATGTCGGCATGCTGCTGATCAGTGGCGTGCATCCGGGTGTGACAATCGCTGACCTTGTGCGCGCGGAACCCGCGGGCGGGCGCATCACGCTCGGGCGGGATGCGCGCAGCACCCGTGGCAATGCCAGGGAGATCGCGGCCTGGGCCGCCTCCCACCGGCTTGCCAGCGTGGTCGTGGTGACCCACCGGTTGCACATGCGCCGCGCGGTGCTGGAGCTTCGCCGCGCCGCGCCCGGCCTTGTGGTGGTGCCGATGCCGCTGCCCGACCCCGAGGGCATGGCGCTGCTGCGGCGCGCCGTGCCCGAGTACCTGAAATTCCTCGGCGCGTTCGCCGGCATCAGTGCCCTTCTGCCCGAACGCGAGGCGGGGCCATGAGGGTGCTGCGCGCGGCGACCTTCAACCTGCTGTTCCTTGCACTGACCTCGCTGCTGGGGGTCCTGGCGCTGCCGCTGCTGCTGGTCGAGCGCCGGCATGCCGTGCGGGTCGGGCGGATCTGGGCGAGGGGCGTGATGGCCCTGCTGCGCGGTATCGTCGGGCTTCGGTTCGTGGTGACCGGGCAGGAGCATCTGCCGCGACAGGGCCCGGCCCTGATCGCTGCCAAGCACCAGTCCGCCTTCGACACGGTGGTCTGGCTGCTGCTTGTGCCGGATGCGGCGTATGTGCTGAAGCGCGAATTGCTGCGCGTTCCGGTCTATGGCTGGTTCGCGCGGCACGCCGGCATGATCGCGGTCGACCGCGCCGCCGGCGCCGGCGCGATGCGCGGCCTGATCCGCGATGGCGAAGCCGCGCTGGCAGCGGGGCGCCAGGTGGTGATCTTTCCGGAGGGCACGCGCACAGCACCTGGTTCCGAACGCCCCTACCAGCCGGGGATCGCGGCGCTCTACGCGCGGGCGGGCCTTGCCGTAATTCCGGTGGCGACCGATTCGGGCAGGTTCTGGGGGCGGCGGGCATTCCTTAAGCATCCGGGCACGATCACGGTCGCGATCCAGCCGCCGATCGCGCCGGGCCTTGGCAAGCAGGCGTTCCTTTCGGCGCTGCGCCAACGCATCGAGGAACCGAGCCAGGCGCTGCTGAAGCGGTTCGCCGACGCTGTGGATAAATCTGGGGAAAGCGGCACGTGACAGTCTGTGGGCCGGTGCCAGCGTCGCGGGCCAAGTGGTTGCCCGGGCATGGGTCGGGCTGGCTGGATGCGGGTCGGGGCACGCCCCGGCAGGCGCGCACGCCCGGTCCTGGTGCGGCGATGGCGTCGGCAACTCTCTGAAAAGACTGGACTCCTCCAGAATAGCGCGAGCCTGGGTGGCGTTCATCGCGTAATGCGGGAAAGTGTATTGCGCGGAAGTCTCGCAATCAGTGCGCGAGACGCCACAGCTGTGGATGGAATGCACGCCCAGCGCGTGTGCGCTCAGCGTCGCGGCAGCTGTTTTGCCAGTCGCTCAAGCGCGGGATCCGCGATCCCGGCATCGCGCAACCCGTCGAGCGTGCGCAAAAGGTACTCCCGGTTGCTGCCCATCGCGCCGTGGCCCTGGTCGATCATGCGGCTGACCTCGTTGGCCGGCAGCCGGCAATAGCCGGGCCAGTCGCGGCGGGCGACGTAGGTGAGCGCACTGCCGCGCGCACCGCCTGCAAGCTGCACCGGCAGCATCCTGCGGCGATAGACCGGATCGGGGATTTCGCGCCGGTCGAGATAGGCGAGCGTCTCGGCCGCCCGTTCCGGTGCCACCAGGAACGCGACGCCGCGACACGAGCCGCCACGATCGAGGCCCAGCACCAGGCCGGGCCGGTCGGGCGTGCCGCGATAGCGGGTGCTGCGGATGCAGAATCGGCGGTGGTAGCCGCAGATCCGGGCGGGGGTCCGCGCGACGTGCGCGAAGCCGGGGTTCCAGATCAGCGAGCCGTATGCGAAGACCCAGAACGGCCCCGCTGGCGGGTCATCGTGCAGGCCCGCATGGCCAGCGGACAGGGCATGGCCAACGGGCAGGGCGTGGCCAACGGGCAGGGCGTGGGCAGCGGACAGGGCGTGGGCAGCGGACAGGGCAGCGTTCAGGTTCATTGCGGCGTGTATCGGCAGACCAACTCCACGTCATGCTGATGCCCGATCGCTGCGGCGGGATGAAGGCAGGATGAGTGCGCGGCTGCTGCGCGTGACGCGGATGGCGGCGGTCGCGGTGGCGGCCCTGGTTCTGCTTGCCGCGATCGCGCACGGCATTCTGTGGTGGCAGGCGACCGAGGCGATCGCGCGCGAGGTGCGGAACTGGACGG
>JADYYZ010000238.1 GCA_020853405.1 Acetobacteraceae bacterium | reverse complement strand
TGAAGATGCAGCCCGATATCGGCATGGCGGCGGTGGTGATCGCCACCTTCTTCGCGCAGTGGTTCCTCGCCGGCCTGCGGCTTTATTGGGTGGCGCTGGCGCTCGGCGGGCTGGCCGGTGCCGCGAGCTTCGCCTATTCGTTCTTCCCGCACGTGCAAAGCCGGGTGCAGCGCTTCCTCGATCCCGCCTCGGGCGATTCGTTCCAGATCACGGTGGCGATGGAGGCGTTCTCGAACGGCGGCCTGTTCGGGCGGGGGCCGGGCGAGGGGCGCGTGAAAACCATCCTGCCCGATGCCCACGCCGACATGGTGTTCGCGGTCGCCGGCGAGGAATTCGGCATGGTGATGTGCCTGCTGATCATCGGGCTGTTCGCCTTCATC
The DNA here is from genome assembly GCA_020853405.1 of Acetobacteraceae bacterium. Classification (GTDB taxonomy): domain Bacteria; phylum Pseudomonadota; class Alphaproteobacteria; order Acetobacterales; family Acetobacteraceae; genus JADYYZ01. The sequence continues at coordinate 4,579 of JADYYZ010000238.1, read as the reverse complement.
GTGCTGCGCGGCTTCACGCGCCTCTATGCCGAGACCGACCAGTTCGTGATCCTGGCCGCCACCGGCCTGTTGACGCAGTTCGGCCTGCAGGCGTTCGTGAACATGGCCTCGACGCTGCATCTGATCCCGACCAAGGGGATGACGCTGCCCTTCATCAGCTACGGCGGGTCGAGCGTGATCGCGATCGGCTTCTCGATGGGCTGCCTGCTGGCGCTGACGCGCCGGCGCAGCCACGGCGAGGCGTCGTCATGAGGGGGGCCATGGTGCGACCCATCGTGATCGCCGCCGGTGGCACCGGCGGCCACCTGTTCCCGGCCGAGGCGCTGGCCGGCACGCTGGCCGCGCGCGGCTGCCGGGTCGCGCTGATGACGGATGCGCGGAGCGGCGCCATCGCCGCCAGGGGATTTGCCGGCCTGGAAACCTTCGTGCTGCGGGGTGAAGGCCTGGCCGGGCGCGGCCTTGCGCGCGCACCTTCCGCCCTCGCCGCCCTTGGTGCCGGCACCGTGCAGGCGGCGCGCATCCTCGCGCGCATCGGCGCCGCCGCCGTGGTCGGCTTCGGCGGCTACCCATCGTTCCCGCCGCTGCTGGCGGCGGGCCTGTTGCGCCGACGCCCGGTGCGCGTGCTGCACGAACAGAACGCGGTGCTGGGCCGGGCCAACCGCTTCCTTGCCGGGCGCGTCGATCGCATCGCGCTGTCGTTTCCCGCGACCATGGGGCTGCGCGCCGTGGAAACGGCGAAATGCGTGGTCACCGGCAACCCGGTGCGACCCGCGATCGCAGGGCTGCACGGCATCGCCTACACGCCGCCCTCGCTCGAGGCACCGCTCAGGCTGCTGGTGCTGGGCGGCAGCCTCGGTGCCCGCATCTTCGCCGACATCGTGCCGGCGGCCCTGGCCGGCCTCGCGCCCGCGTTCAGGGCCCGGCTTTCGGTGGTGCAGCAGGTGCGCGCCGAGGATCTCTGCCGCGTCGGCGATGCCTATGCGCTGGCCGGCATCGCCGCCGAGCTCGCGCCCTTCTTCGATGACGTCGATCGGCGTCTCGCCGCCTGCCACCTGATCCTCGCGCGGGCCGGCGGCGGCCAGGTGGCGGAAGCCGCAACCGCCGGGCGGCCCGCGATCTTCGTGCCGCTGCCGAGCGCGATCGACGACCACCAGACCGAGAACGCCCGCGCCGCGGCCGAGGCAGGGGCGGCACTGGTGATGCCGCAGCCGGCCTTCACCGCCGAGGCGCTCGGCGCCCGGCTGGAGGACTTCCTGTGCTCGCCCGCGCTTCTGTCGCGCATGGCCGCCGCCGCATCGTCGCGCGCGGTGCCGGATGCGGCCGGGCGGCTCGCCGATCTCGTGCAGTCGCTGGTCCCGGCGGAGGTGCGCGCATGAGAGCGCTGCCGCTCGATATCGGGATCATCCATTTCGTCGGCATCGGCGGCATCGGCATGTCCGGCATCGCCGAGGTGCTGCACAACCTGGGCTACCAGGTGCAGGGCAGCGACCTTGCCGAATCGCAGAACGTGCGCCGGCTGCGCACCGCCGGCATCGGCGTGACCATCGGCCACGACGCGCAGAACCTCGGCAATGCGCAGGTCGTCGTCACCTCCTCGGCGGTGAAAAAGGACAACCCGGAGGTGCTGGCCGCGCGCCGGTCGCTGATCCCGGTGGTGCGGCGGGCGGAGATGCTCGGCGAGCTGATGCGGCTGAAATGGTCGGTGGCGATCGGCGGCACGCACGGCAAGACCACCACCACGAGCCTGGTCGCCGCGGTGCTGGAAGCAGCCCACCTCGACCCCACCGTGATCAATGGCGGCATCATCAACGCCTACGGCACCAACACGCGCCTCGGTGCCGGCGACTGGATGGTGGTCGAGGCCGACGAAAGCGACGGCACCTTCGTGAAACTGCCGGCGGTGATCGCGGTCGTGACCAACATGGATTGCGAGCATCTCGACCATTACGGCACGGCGGATGCGATGATCGCTGCCTACGACGCCTTCGTCGGCAACATCCCCTTCTATGGCTTCGCGGTGCTGTGCATCGACCATCCCCAGGTGCAGGCGATGATCCCGCGCCTGTCGGATCGCCGCGTCATCACCTACGGCTTCTCGCCGCAGGCGGACGTGCGCGCGCAGAAGGTGCTGATGGACCGCGGCGGCGCCACCTTCGAGGTGACGGCGGCCGACCGCACGTCGGGTCGCGCGCGGCTGCTGCCGCCGATGCGCCTGCCGATGCTCGGCAGCCACAACGTGCAGAACGCGCTGGCGGCGATCGCGGTCGGGGCCGAGATGGGCGTCCCCGACGAGGCGATCCGCTCTGCGCTGGCCGGCTTCAAGGGCGTGAAACGCCGCTTCACCCGCACCGGCGAGGCGGGCGGCGTCACCGTGATCGACGATTACGGCCACCATCCGGTCGAGATCGCCGCCGTGCTGAAGGCCGCCCGCCAGGCCGGCGCGCGCGACGTGATCGCGGTGGTGCAGCCGCACCGCTACACAAGGCTTGCCTCGCTGTTCGAGGAGTTCTGCACCTGCATGAACGATGCCGGCACGGTGATCGTCGCGGATGTCTATCCGGCCGGCGAGGCGCCGATCGAGAACATCGACCGCGACGCGCTGGTCGATGGAATGCGCGCCCGCGGCCATCGCAGCGTGGTGCCGCTGCCGCGGCCGGAATCGCTGCCCGAGATGGTGAACGCCCTGGCCCGGCCGGGCGATTTCGTGGTCTGCCTCGGTGCCGGTTCGATCACCCAATGGGCGCACGCGCTCCCTGGCGAGCTTGCCGCCCTGCAATCCTCGGTGAAGCGCGCATGATGGCGGCCGAGGACACGCGCTCGCTGCTCGATCGCCTGCCGCACGCGCGCGGGCGCCTGCAGGCGGCGGCACCGCTTGCCGACAAGACCTGGTTCCGTGTCGGCGGCCCGGCCGAGGTGCTGTTCCGCCCCGCCGACCTCGACGACCTGGTGAATTTCCTGGCCGGCTGCGCCACCGACGTGCCGATCACCGTGATCGGCGCCGCCAGCAACCTGATCGTGCGCGACGGCGGCATCGCCGGCGTGGTGGTGCGCCTCGCGCGCGGGTTCGGCTGCATCCGGATCGAGCCGGACGGCATCGTCTGCGGCGCCGGCGCGCTCGATGCGACCCTCGCCGAGCATGCAGCCGGGGCGCGCCTCGCCGGTCTTGAATTCCTCTCCGGCATCCCCGGCACGATCGGCGGCGCGGTGGTGATGAATGCCGGCGCCTACGGCACCGAGATCCGCGACGTGCTGGACTGGGCCGAGCTGGTCGGCCGCGACGGCCGCCTGCTGCGGCTCAGCGGCGCCGAGCTCGGCCTTGGCTACCGCCACAGCCAGCTGCCCGAGGGCGCGATCGTGGTGCGCGCGCGGCTGCGGGCACGACCCGGCGATGACGCCGGGATCGCCGCGCGCATGGCAGCGATCCAGGACAGCCGCCAGTCGACCCAGCCGGTGCGGGCGCGCACCGGCGGCAGCACCTTCCGCAATCCGCCGGGCCTGCGTGCCTGGGAGCTGATCGACCGCGCCGGCTGCCGCGGCCTTTCGCGGGGCGGCGCGCAGGTTTCGGAGAAGCACGCCAACTTCCTGCTGAACACCGGCGCGGCGAGTGCCGCCGACATCGAGGGCCTGGGCGAGGAGGTACGCCGGCGCGTGCACGCCGCCACGGGGGTGACGCTGGAATGGGAGATCAGGCGGATCGGCCTCGCCTTGCCGGGGCTGAAGGCGGTCGCGCCATGAACGTCGTGGTGCTGATGGGCGGCTTCTCGGCCGAGCGCGAGGTCTCGCTGTCGTCCGGCGCGCAGGTCGCCCATGCGCTCCGTACCGCCGGCCACGACGTGCGCGAGGTCGATGCCGGCCGCGATCTCGCGCTGCTGGTCGCGGCACTCGGCCCGCGCCCGGATGCGGTTTTCAACGCCCTGCACGGCCGCTTCGGCGAGGATGGCTGCATCCAGGGCGTGCTCGACTGGCTCGATATCCCCTATACCCACTCGGGCGTGCGCGCCTCGGCGATCGCCATGGACAAGGTGGCCTCGAAGGCAGCGTTCGCCACCGCCGGGCTGCCGGTCGCGCCACACCGCGTGATCGCGCCGGCCGATCTCGCCCACGGCGATCCGATGCCGCGCCCCTATGTGCTGAAGCCGATCAACGAAGGCAGCAGCGTCGGCGTGACCGTCGTGCGCGAGCGCGACAACGGGCCGGACCACCTTGCCGCCGACTGGCCCTTCGGCGAACAGATCCTGGTCGAGGAGTTCATCCCCGGCCGCGAGCTCACGGTCGCAGTGATGGGCGAGAACGGCAGCAGCCGGGCGCTGGCGGTGACCGAGATCGTCACCGGTCACCGCTTCTACGATTATTCGGCAAAATACGCCGATGGCGGATCGCGCCACATCATCCCGGCCGATATCCACCCCGACGGCTACGCACGCGCCATGCAGGCGGCGGTCGCCGCCCACCGGGCGCTCGGCTGCCGCGGCGTGTCGCGCTCCGACTTCCGCTACGACGACACCGAGGGCGAGCCGGGCCGGCTGGTGCTGCTGGAGATCAACACGCAGCCGGGCATGACGCCGACCAGCCTGGTGCC
>JADYYZ010000237.1 GCA_020853405.1 Acetobacteraceae bacterium | reverse complement strand
GGTTCCGCCTTCACCAGCACGCTGGCGCACGCCGGCGGGCCGCCGCTGGCCTTGTACATGCTGCCGCTGCGGCTCCGGCGGCAGACGCTGAACGCCACCACGGTCGTCTATTTCGCCGTGCTGAACTGGGTGAAGCTGATTCCCTATTTCTTCCTTGGCCAGCTGAACCCGACCAACCTCGCGACCAGCGGGCTCCTGGTCTGGACCGCGCCGATCGGCGTGGTGATCGGAATCCGGCTGGCGCGGCGCACCTCCGACCGGCTGTTCTACCGGATCATCTTCACGCTATTGTTCCTGACGGGTGTGAAACTGCTTTGGGACGCGCTGGGGCCATGAGCGAGGCGGGAAGAATCATCGGCGTGCTGGGTGGCATGGGGCCGCTGGCCGGCGCTGACTTCGTGGCGCGGCTGACGCTTGCGCATGACGGCACGCAGGACCAGGACCACCCGGAGGTCGTGCTGTTCAGCGCCACCCAGGTGCCGAACCGGACCAAGGCGGCGCTGGAGGGCGGCGCTGATCCCCTGCCCGCGATGCTTGCCGGCATCCGCCTGCTGGAGCAGGCGGGCGCGGGCTGCATCGCGATCCCCTGCAACACCGCCCATCTCTGGTACGACGCGATGCAGGCGGCGACGCGGCTGCCGATCCTGCACATCGTCAATGCCGCGGCCGCCGCACTTCGCGCGGCCGGGGTGGCGGGCGGCACGATCGGCGTGATGGGCACGCCGGGGACGCTCGCCCTCCGGCTCTACGAGCAGCGCCTGGAGCCGCTCGGCTATCGCTGCCTGACGCCGTCCGAGGCGGAGATGGCGGAGCTGGTGATACCCGGGATCGCGGCGGTGAAGGCGAACGCGCTCGACCGGGCACGGGCGCCATTGCTGAAAGCGGTGGAGTCGCTCGCCGCCCGCGGTGCAAGGGCCGTGGTGCTGGGCTGCACGGAAATCCCGCTGCCGCTGCGCGGCGCCGGGGCCAGCGTGCCGATGATCGACACCATCGATGCACAGGCGCGCGCGGCGCTGCAATGGTGGCTCGAGGCGCCTGCCCTGCTGGCCGCGCAGTAGCGGCTGCTGTAGCGGCTGCTGCGGCCCTGGAGCCTGATCGTCGGAGGCGGCATTGCCGAAGGCGCGAACCACGCGCCCAGACCAGGGCTTGCGGAGCATGGTCGCTTCAATCCGAAGCGACCATGCTTCAGAACCAGGCGGCCTTGTCGACGACGTTGCGCAATTGGGTGCCGGCGATCACGGCGCGGCAATTGTCGCGGATGATCGCGTAGCGCCGTTCGTCCAGGTGCGGGCCGTAGCCGGCGGTGTGCGGCGTGATCAGCACGTTCCCCATCCGCCACAGCGGGTGATCGGCCGGCAACGGCTCGGTCTCGAACACGTCGAGCGCCGCCCCTGCCAGGTCGCCTGCACGCAGGGCATCGACCAGGCCATCCAGCCGCGTCGTCATGCCGCGGCCGATATTGATGAAGAACGCGCTTTTCCTCATCAGCCGGAAACGGGCGCGGTGCATGAAGCCTTCGGTCGCCGGCGTGTGCGGCACGGTCAGCACCACGAAATCCGCGCGGGGAAGCAGCGCGTCCAACCTGTCGGCAGGGTGCAGCTCATCGACAGAGGGAGGCCGGCCGGTGCGCCGCGCATCGGTCGCCAGCACCGTCATGCCGAACGCTTTGGCAAGCCGCGCCAGCTCGGCACCGATGCCGCCCAGGCCGACGACCAGCATGGTCGAGGATGGCAGGTCGACGACGCCCTGGTCGAGCGGCCGCGGCTTCCACTCGGCGCGCAGCTGCTGCGGCAGGTATTCGTGGAACCCGCGCGCGAAGGCCAGCACGAAGGCCATCACGTGCGCGCCGATATGGTCGTTGTAGATCTCGCGCATATTGGTGACGACCAGCCGGTGCGCCACCAGTTCCGGGAAATAGTAGCCGGCCGGCGGCGCCGCCTGGTGCGACTGCAGCCAGCACAGGTTGTTCGCGCGCGAAAGCCGCGCCGCATCGAGCGTGCCGACCGCGCCATCCGCCTCGGCCAGGCCTGCGTCTGCCTCGGCCGGGGTTTCCGCGACGCGGACCTCGAGCCCTGCCACCTCGGCCGCGAGGCGGCGTGCCCAGCCGCGATGGATTTCGGTGATCGGCGGAAGAAACAGCAGGCGGAACGGCACCCGCCCGCGCCTCAGGCGGAACGGCGCTGCCGTATCGTCGCAGCAGGCAAGGGGGAGGCCCTTTCGGAACAATCGCAGCCGCCGGTCGGCCCACTCGCGCCGCGCGCCACGTGGTGGTCGATCCATTCGGCAACCAGGCGGCGCGCCTCGTCCACCGAGGCTTCCGGGTGGTGCACGCGATAGAGCGTGGTGCAGGCCATGAAGGCGTTGATGTCGGCGACGCCCTTCACGCGCAGGTCGCGATAGGCAGCGACCACGGCACGCTCGCAGCGGCGGGCGATGTAGCTGAAGTCGCGACCCATCGAAGCGTCCTGTCGCCCGCCCGGCTGCGAGCACCTAGTTGCGAGTGATTTGCAATCAGTTCGCCGACAATACCCTCCTGGCGCCCTGCCATCAAGAACGCGGGGCGGCGGGCGGGGCGGTGTTGCGGCTTGCCGCATTGCGCCGCGACCGCCGCGCTGCCACCTCTGCACCGCAACCAAAGGAGCCGCCATGCTCGACCTCACCCGCTTCCAGGCGCTGACCTTCGACTGCTACGGCACGCTGATCGACTGGGAGGGCGGAATCGCGGCAGCGATCGCGCCGGCGCTTGCCGCCGAAGGACTGCGGCACGCGCCGGAGGCCGTACTGGAAGCCTTCGGCCGGTTCGAGCACGCGCACGAGGCCGGCGACCCGGCGCCGCTCTACCCCGAGGTGCTGCGCCGCACCATGCTCGACGTGCAGAACGCGCTGGGCATGCGCCATGATGCGCGCCAGGCCGAGACGTTTGCCGCGAGCGTGCCCGATTGGCCGGCCTTTCCCGACAGTGCCGCCGCCCTTGCCGTGCTGCGCCGGCATTACCGCCGGCTGGTGATCCTTTCCAATGTGCACAAGGCGGGCATCGCTGCCAGCCGCAAGCGGCTGTCGGGGCCAGGTGGCGATCCGTTCGATTTCGCGATCACCGCCGAGGAGACCGGCTGCTACAAGCCGGCGCTGAAGCATTTCGAACGCGCGCGCGAACGCTTCGCCGCCGAGGGCATCGCGCCGAAGAACTGGCTGCACGTGGCGCAGAGCCTCTATCACGACCATGGGCCGGCGAAGCAGCTCGGGCTTGCCAGCGTCTGGATCGACCGGCGGATGGGCAAGGCGGGTGCCGGCGCGACGCCGCAAGCGGCCGCCGGCTATGACCTGCACTTCCCCAGCATGGCGGCCTTCGCCGAGGCGGTGGAGCGCGCCTTCGCCGGCAAGGCGTAGGCAGCCCGGCTCGCGGATTTCGTGGCAGTGGCCGGGGGCGGGCAGCCGCAACCGGCATGGGCCGCGGCCGGCAACGGCCGCGCGCGGCGGCCAGCGGCCCGGCCATGCTTCAGCCGCGGGCGACGATCTCCGCGATCGCGCGGCCGACCTCCTCGGTGCCGGCCTGGCCGCCCATGTCGCGGGTGCGCGGGCCGCCCTCGGCAAGGCAGGTCTCGATCGCGGCGACGATCGCCTTTGCCGCCGCCGCCTCGCCCACATGCTCCAGCATCATCGCGCCGGACCAGATCTGGCCGATCGGGTTGGCGATCTTCCTGCCCGCGATGTCGGGCGCCGAGCCATGCACGGGTTCGAACATGCTGGGCGCCGTCCTGGCCGGGTTGATGTTGGCACTCGGCGCGATGCCGATCGAACCGGCCACCGCTGGCCCCAGGTCGGAAAGAATGTCGCCGAACAGGTTCGATCCGACCACCACGTCGAACCAGTCCGGGTGCTGCACGAAATGCGCGCACAGGATGTCGATGTGGAACCAGTCGGTCGTGATGTGCGGGTAGCGCCTGGCTGCCTCGGCGAAGCGCTCGTCCCAGTACGGCATGGTGAAGGTGATGCCGTTCGACTTGGTGGCGCTGGTGACCTTTTTTCGTGGCCGCGTCTCCGCCAGCTTGAACGCATAGTCCATGATGCGGTCGCAGCCGACGCGGGTCAGCACGCTGTCCTGGGTGACGAACTCGCGCTCGGTGCCGGCGAACATCTTCCCGCCGCTGCTGGAATACTCGCCCTCGGTGTTCTCGCGCACGACCACGAAGTCGATGTCCTTCTCCGTGCGGTCGCGCAGCGGCGTCTTCGCACCCGGCATCAGCCGGCAGGGACGGACATTGGCGTACTGGTCGAAGCCGCGCCGCATCGGGATCAGCAGCCCCCACAGCGACACGTGGTCGGGCACGCCGGGCCAGCCGACCGCGCCCAGGAACACCGCATCGTGCGGGCGGAGCTGGTCGAGCCCGTCCTCGGGCATCATCCGCCCGGTCGCCTTGTAGGTCTCGCACGACCAGTCGAACTGGCTGGTCGAAAGCCGGAAGCCGAAGCGCCCGGCCGCGGCATCGAGCACGCGCAGCCCCTCGGGCACCACTTCCTTGCCGATGCCGTCGCCGGGAATGACGGCGATGCGGTGGGTGCGTGCCATTTCGAGGAGTCCTCTCTTTGCGGGTCGTGCGGGGCGCGGCACAGTGCCGCCCGGGTTTCTGCCGGTCAATCGAGGCCGGCCGGCGCAAGGGAGTGGTGCGGGAATGAAACTGGTGCGGTTCGGTGCAAAGGGTTCCGAGAAGCCGGGGCTTCTGGATGCGACGGGCAAGCTGCGCGACCTGTCGGGGCAGGTCGCCGATTTCGACGCGGCGTCGCTGTCGCCGGCGGGGCTTCTGATGATCGCGCGGCTCGATCCCGCGAAACTGCCCGAGGTCGCCCCCGGCACGCGGCTGGGCGCGCCGGTTCCCCGCCCGGGCAAGATCGTGTGCATCGGCCTCAACTATTCCGACCACGCCGCCGAGACCGGCGCCAAACTGCCCACGGAACCGCTGGTGTTCATGAAGGCCACCACCAGCTACACCGGGCCGTTCGACGCGGTCGAGATCCTGCCCGGGTCGGTCAAGACCGACTATGAAAGCGAGCTCGGTATCGTCATCGGCACCCGGGCGCGGCACGTGAAGGCAGCGGATGCGCTGAAAGTGATCGCCGGCTACTGCGTGGTGAACGACGTTTCCGAACGGCACTGGCAGGCCGAGCGCGGCGGCCAGTTCACCAAGGGCAAGTCGGCCGACACGTTCTGCCCGATCGGGCCGTGGCTGGTCACCGCCGACCAGGTGCCCGACCCCGGCAAGCTCGCCGTGAAGAGCTGGGTGAACGGCGAGCTCCGCCAGAACGGCACCACCACGAACCTGGTGTTCGGCGTGTTCGAGATCGTCGCCTACCTCTCGCAGTTCATGACGCTGGAACCAGGCGACGTGATTTCCACCGGCACCCCGGCCGGCGTCGGGCTCGGGTTCAAGCCGCCGAAGTTCCTGAAGGCCGGCGACGTGATGGAGATCGAGGTCGAGGGCCTGGGCAAGCAGCGGAGCGAGCTGGTGCAGACCTGAGGCAGGGCGCGGCGGCTGGCAGGGCTGAGGCCGTGCAGGTGCGCCATGCGCAGCGCCGCCCGCCCCACCGGCGGGGTCCGCCATGGCTGAACGCAGGGGCCGCATAATTTCTTTTTAATTCAATAAATTGCCGACTCTGCTCTCCTGAGGCACCGCACCTTGGTCCGGCCAACGGGTCGTGGCCCGCGTGCGTGGATCGACACCCTGCTCACGATGCCGTGGGTAGCAGAGGCGGCTTTGGCCACCCATGTTGCAGCGCAGCATGATTTCAATCCTCTCCGAGTCCACAGCACCCGATCCTGCCCTGGCGCACCCCGGCAAAGGCGGCGCGCAACCGGTCACCATCGCGCTCCAGGGCGGTGGAGCGCTCGGCGCCTTCTCCTGGGGGGTGCTGGAGCGGCTGCTCGATGAACCCCGGCTTGCCATCGCGCTGGCCAGTGGCACCAGCGCCGGCGCGATGAATGCCGCCATGCTGGTCCAGGGCCTTGCCACCGGCGGCCCCGCGGAGGCGAAGGCGCTGATGGAAAAATTCTGGCGCCGCGTGGCGGTCGCCGCCGGCTCGCCGGACCTCGATGCCGGGGCCTGGCTTCCCCCGTTCGGCACCCTGTTCGGGCCGATGGCCGAGGTGCTGCGCCAGGCCGCCCCTGCCCTGCCGGCGGGGCAGCTCGCAACCAACCCGCTGATCGGCGTGCTCGACGGCCTGTTCGACCCGGGCGCGCTGGGCCGCCCCGGTTCGCCCGGCCTGGTCGTCGCGGCCACGCGGGTCAGTACCGGCGAGCCGAAACTGTTCCGCGACGCCGAGATCACGGTCGATGTGCTGCTCGCCTCGGCCTGCCTGCCGCAGCTGATGCCGCCGGTCGAAATCGACGGCGAGCTCTATTGGGATGGCGGCTACGCCAGCAACCCGCCGCTGCGCCCGCTGATCGAGGCGGGCAGCCCGCCCGACGTGATCCTGGTGCGCACCACGCCGCAGGAACGGCCCGATCCGCCGCGTGGCAATGCGGCGATCCGCGCCCGCAGCGCCGAACTCGCTTTCGGTGCCGCGCTCCACCAGGAACTCCGATCGCTGGCGGTTGCCCGGCGGCTGATCGCGGAACTGCCCGATCCGCCGCCGCCCGGAGGCGCGCTCGACAGGCTGCGCCAGGCGCGCCTGCATGCGATCGGCGCCGAGGAGGCGTTCCGCGCGTTGCCTATCGGCAGCGGGCTTGCGCCGCCCCGCTGGGACTTCCTGTGCCGCATGCGTGATCTGGGAAACGCGGCTGCCGAACGGTGGCTTGCGGACAATCTTTCCGCAATCGGCGTGCGCGCGAGCCTCGACCTTGCCCACCTGGCGGCGCCTCTGGTGGCGCTGCCGGACCCCCCGGAGGGCGACCGGCGCCCAAGGCGCCAGGGTCTGCGCCGGCTTCTGCGGCTTGGGCGCAGCAACAGGCCTGCCCGCACGCGGCGGTCAGGCTGACGCCGACACGCCGGGCGCGGGCGCGGGCGCGCTCAGTCGATGGCGAAGCAGTAGAACTGGCCGGCACCGCCCGTGGTGCGCAGCGCGTCAAGGCTGCACCCGCGCGATCCGTGCGAACTGTTCCACGATTTTGCCGCCGCCGAGTCATCAAGCCCCATGCGGTCGTGATGCCCGACAAGCGCCGAGCCATCCGTCGAGGATGACCAGTTGCGGCAGGTGCGGTCTTCGCTGCCGGCGAATGCCGTGCCGTCAGACTGCGTGCCGGTCAGGATGTCGTGCTGGTTCGGGGTGGAACCGCGGCCGGGCACGCGCTCGCCCTTCTCGGTG
>JADYYZ010000236.1 GCA_020853405.1 Acetobacteraceae bacterium | reverse complement strand
TGTTGCCGCTGCTGCGTCGGCCGCTGCACCGTTGGCACCGCCCGTGTCCCCGGCCGCGTCCCCGGCCGCTGACACCGGCGTTCCTGCCGCCGCGGCTCTCCTTCCGGCACCCGCTATGCCGCAGACCGCCACCGAGGGGGTGCCGCGCGCCGCGACCAGGACCGGCCACGCTGCCATCGCAGGCGATCCGCAGGCCGCTCTCCCGATCGCCTCGCCGCCGGCGCCGGCCGCAGGCGGCCCGCCCGTGCCAGCGCCGCCGCCTCCGCAATCGGCAGCGCCGGCGCCGGCGCCAACCGAGCCAGGCGCGCTGCCGGTGACAGACGACGCACTGCCCGCTTCCCCGGCGGGCCCCGCGATCGTCCCGCAATCGCCACTCGGCCCGCCACCCGGCCCGCCGCCTGCCAGCAGCATCGTGGCGGCGGCCGGCAGCGTGCCGGCGACCCAGGCCATTGGCGTTGCGCAGGACGTAACGGTTCAGGCTGCCGTCACGCTATCGGCAGCGCCACGCCAGGAGCTTCCCCGGCTCGGCGCCGACACCGTGCAGGCGCTCACCGAAGCCGCTCCCGCCGTCGTCGCCACGACCGTCGTGGCGATGGCGGGAAGCAAGCATCCGGGGCTCACCGCACCGCCCGTGGCGTGGCAAGCGCCCGCGCCCGGCTCCGCACCGGGGAACGAGATCGCGGTGCAGGCGCCAGGCCGCGTGGCGGCACCGGATGCTCCGCCGATGCCTGTCGCGCCGGACCAGCCCGCAACCGGCAAGACAGCACCGGCGCCATCGCCAGCCGCCGCACCGCCTGCTGCCCCGCACGCCGGCCAGGAGCCGCCGGCACCGCCCGCGGCCGCATTGCCGGGCTCGGCGCTGCCGCCGCGGTTGGCGGACCTCGCGGCACCCCACGAAGCCGCACGCCACACCGCGCGCGAGGCCGAGCCGGTGCTGCGCCAGCTCGTCACTCCGATCACCACGCTCGCCGCCGGCGGCACCGGCGAGGCGCCTTCCGCGCCCCGCACGGTCAGCGTCGCGCTCAATCCCGCCGAGCTCGGCCGTGTCGAACTGACGGTGGAGAAGCGCGGCGACGGCAGGCTGTCGATCGGGGTTGCCGTCGAGCGGGCGGAGACGCTCGCGCTGCTGCGCACGGACCAGGGTGCGCTCGACCGCGCGCTGACCGAAGCGGGCCTGCCGCCGGAAGGCCGAAGCATCAGTTTCGACCTGTCGGGCAGCAACGGCTGGAGCGGCGCCGAGCGCGAGGCCGGTGCCGCGCCGCGCGGCAATCGCGACGGGCGCGGCCAGGACGCGCCAATGCCGGCAACCACCGAACCCTCGGAAACGGCGGGCGGGCCGGCGCCGACCAGGACAGTGCATGCCGCCGGGCGGCTCGATATTTCGATCTGAAGGAACCAGGCGACCATGGCCATCACCACTGCCGCACTTGCCCAGTCCACCGACGTCGCCAAGGCCGCGTCCGCCGGCGATGCGCGCGTGAAACTGGCCGAGAATTTCGACCAGTTCCTGAAACTGCTGACCGCGCAGCTGCAGAACCAGGACCCGACCAACCCGATCAACACCAACGAATTCACCAACCAGCTGGTGATGTTCGCCCAGGTCGAGCAGCAGATCGCGACCAACAGCAACCTGGAATCGCTGCTGGACATGAACCGCACCGGCCAGATCACCTCGATCGCGCCGCTGGTCGGCAAGCGGGTGGAGATCGACGGTCCCGACCTCGCCCTGCAGGAGGGCGTCGGCCAGTTCGCGTTCGACAACCCGAACGGCCACGGCAACGGCAGGGTGGTGATCACCGATCCCTCCGGACGGATCGTGCGCGACCAGCAGGTCAGTCTCAACCGCGGCCACAACCTGCTGGAATGGGATGGGCTGGACGGCGCCGGCGCGCGCGTGCCCGATGGCGCCTATCAGGTCTCGGTGCGGGCCGTGCTGGCGAACCGCGAGGAGGAGACGCTCACCACCACCTCACGCGCGACCGTCACCGCGGCCGAGCGCGACGGTTCCGGGTTCATGCTGCTGCTCGGTCAGGGCCTGCGCATCTCGCCCGACAAGGTACGCGCGCTCGCGAGCTGAGCATCAGGGCGGCGCCGAGGATGGTTCTTCCCCTGCCGGGCGGCAGGCGCTGCCGGCGGCCCGCGGCAGGAATTGCCGCCCTGCCTGCCCCGATCTGCCGCCCGGCAGGCAAAGCCACGGCGAATTAACCGAACCGCAAGGTCCCTGGGCGGAAATCCGCACCGGCCGGCAGGAACGACCCGGTCTGGCATGCCGGGTGCTGGAACCCTGCCACAGCCCGCCGTGGTGGCGGCAGCCCGAGGAGCGCGAAGATGTCCCTTTCGATCAACACCAATGTCACCGCGATGGCCGCCATCCGGTCGCTGTCGATGATCGCCAACGAGACGACCCGCACGCAGGCACGCGTCGAATCCGGCCTGCGCATCAACAAGGCGAACGACGACCCCGCGGTGTTCACGATCGCGCAGAACATGCGCGCCGACCTGAACGGCATGGCCGCGGTGCGCGACAGCCTGGCCTTCGGCAAGGCGACGCTTTCGGTCGCCCGCGATGCCGCGACCAAGATCTCCGACGAGCTCGGCAAGCTCAAGCAGACCATCACGCAGGGCCAGCAGCAGGGCCTGGACAGCACCCAGATCAACGCGCAGATCACCAACGCGCTGTCGAACATGGACGCCTATGCCAAGTCGGCGACCTTCAACGGCGTCAACCTGCTGGTCAACGGCGTCTCGGGCGTTGCCGGCGTGACCACCAGCAATCTCGGCATCGTTCGCGACATCCAGGGGGCGATCACCTCGCTGACCGGCACCAACAGCACCACCGCCGGCGTCGGCAGCCTCAACCTCAATGGCCTCACCGTGGCCCAGAGCGCGTTCGAGATGACCTTCGGCAGCGCGCTCGCCGTCTCCGACGCCGACACCGTCACCATCACCGCCGGCAGCCGCACCGTGGTGTTCGAGTTCAACGAGGATGCCGACGCCGTCGCCTCGACCGCGAGTGCGACGCAGGATGTCTACAACGTGCAGTTCACCGCCACCGACAGCACGCTGGCGCGGCTCGGCGCGATGGTCACGCGCATGCAGCAGGCCGGCTTCAACGCCGCCTTCACCAACGATGGCCGGATCATCGTCTCGGGCGGCAGCATGACCGCACTCGCTGCCTCGAACACCGACATGACGGCGACCCAGATCGGTGGCGCGACCGGCGCCATCGCGCTGGTCGAGGCCGCGATCGACACCATGGGCGCCCGCCTTGCCACCCTGGGTGCGACGCTCCGCCAGGTCGAGGGGTTGCAGGATTTCACCAAGCAGCTGAACGACTCGGTGAAGGAGGGCCTGGGCAGCCTGGTCGATGCCGACCTCGCCGAGGAAAGCGCCCGGCTCACCAGCCTGCAGACCAAGCAGCAGCTCGCCGTGCAGTCGCTTTCGATCGCCAACCAGGCGCCGCAGAGCCTGCTGGGGCTGTTCCGCTGATCCTGGGCGAGGCACGCCGGAACGGGCCGGGGGCAGGAATGTCCCCGGCCCGAATCCGTCCTCGCGGCAGATGCTGCCGCACCGCGGCAAGGTTTCGTCAATCTCTGGTCGGCCTTTTCCCTCGCCCGTTCCCTGGCACGGCGTCTGCTGTGCATCGTCCGCCCCTGCGCAGGCCGGACGGCCTGCCTCCGGCTTCCGCCGGAAGACGGCGACAGAGAAGGAGCGGACGGATGAGCATCTCGATCAACACCAACATCACGGCGATGGCCGCCATCCGGTCGCTGTCGACCATCGCGCTGGACACGCAGCGAACCCAGGCGCGCGTGGAATCCGGCCTGCGCATCAACAAGGCCAACGACGACCCCGCGGTGTTCGCGATCGCGCAGAACATGCGCGCCGACATCAATGCGATGAGCGCGGTGCGCGACAGCCTGGCCTTCGGCAAGGCGACGCTTTCCGTCGCCCGCGATGCCGCGACCAAGATCTCCGACGAGCTCGGCAAACTCAAGCAGACCATGACGCAGGGCCAGCAGCAGGGGCTGGACAGCGCCCAGATCAACGCGCAGATCACCAACGCGCTCGCCAATATCGACGCCTATGCGAAGTCGGCGACCTTCAACGGCGTCAACCTGCTGGTCAACGGCGTCGCGGGTGTTGCCGGCGTGACCGCGACCAGCCTCGGCGTGGTGCGCGACATCCAGGGCAGCATCACCAGCCTGACCGGCACCAACAGCACCTCGTCCGGCGCCGGCAGCCTGAACCTCGCCGGCCTCACGGTGAGCCAGAGCGCGTTCGAGATGACGTTCGGCAGCGCGCTCGCCGTCTCCGACGGCGACACCGTCACCATCACCGCCGGCAGCCGCACCGTGGTGTTCGAGTTCAACGAGGATGCCGACACCGTCGCCTCGACCGCGAGCGCCACGCAGGATGTCTACAACGTGCAGTTCACCTCCACCGACAGCACGCTGGCACGGCTCGGTGCGATGGTCACCCGCATGCAGGAGGCGGGGTTCAACGCGACCTTCACCAACGATGGCCGCATCATCGTCTCGGGCGGCAGCATGACCGCGCTCGCTGCCTCGAACGCCGACATGACGCCGACCCAGATCGGCGGTGCGACGGGCGCGATCGCGCTGGTCGAGGCCGCGATCGACAGCATGGGTTCCCGCCTTGCCACGCTGGGTGCGACCTTGCGCCAGGTCGAGGGGCTGCAGGACTTCACGCATCAGCTGACGGATTCCGTGAAGGAGGGGCTGGGCAGCCTGGTCGATGCCGACCTCGCCGAGGAAAG
>JADYYZ010000235.1 GCA_020853405.1 Acetobacteraceae bacterium | reverse complement strand
GTGAAGCTGCCGGTGCCGGCGGGCTGGTTTGCCGACGTCAGCGTCACCGAATAAGTGATCGGCGCTGCCTCGGCCGCAGGCGATACCAGAACGAGTCCGGCCAGGGCAGCAGTCAGCGCGGACACACGAGTTACGATCTTCAGCACCCAACCCCTCCTTCGGCAGGACCTTTCGGCAGAGCCGGCCCTACCCTGCGGAGGGTAATACCATCTCCGGTTGTTGCATTCTACGCATAGCTTCGCAGCACAGCTATGCGTGTGCATAATTTTTCGTGTTCTGTCATATTTTCAAGACGCGCGGAAAGCCGCCCCTGCCGCACGGCGATCTGGCGGGCGCCCCCGCGCGCGGCATAGATTCCCCCATTCCGCACACCCCGGGGAGCCGGCCATGCCCTCCTTCAAACTCGCCAGCTGGAACGTCGAGTATGCCGATCGCACCCTCTCCGACCTTGAACTTCCCGACGGTCCCGGCGCCGGGAAGCGGCGCAACGCGGAACGGAAGATCGAGGCGATCGCCGCCGAGATCAGCGAACTGGATGCCGACATCCTGTTCGTCTGCGAAGGTCCGCGCGGCGAGGAGCGGGCGCTGAAATATTTCGCCCGCGCCGCGCCCGGCTACGAGCTGGTCACCCGCAACGACGCGACCGGCAAGGAATACGCCACCCAGGGAATCCAGTGGCTGTGGTTCCTGGTGAAGCGCAGTTTCCGCGCCGCCGCCGCGATCACGCCCAGCCTGCTGCCGCTCGCCACCTGGCGCGCCTTCACGGAATCCGAGTCGCTCGGCCGCACCAGGGACGGCAAGTGGCTGGTCGCCCTGCCGACCTTCGACAAGGAGAGCGGGCGTGCCGGGCCATCCGAACTGGTGCGCCACAGCCATTATCGCCACCCGCAGGTGCTGGTGTTCGACTTCAAGGGGCGGCGGATCGAGCTGATCGGTCTGCACCTGAAAAGCAAATTCATCGACCAGACCGACCCGACGAAGAAATGGGCGGCCGCTGCCTCGACCGCCTTCGATGACATCGCCGCTTCCATGAAGGCAAGCCCCGGCTTCGTCACCGAGGCGGTGAAGGCGCGCGCCAAGACCTCGAGCGAGGCGAGCGACGTCCGCACCTATATCGACCGCCGCTTCGCGCAGGAGCCCCAGCCTGCCTTGTTCGTGCTGGGCGACGTCAATGACGGGCCCGGCAAGGAACTGTTCGAGGAGTGGTTCCTGCTGCACGACCTGATCGGCAACCTCCAGGGCGACGTGTTCTTCGCCAGGAAGTTCCTGAACCACGCGCTGTTCGACTTCCCCGACGCGCTGCGCTGGTCGGTGAAGTTCGAGGATGCGCTCGACCCGCGACGCAACCCGAACATCCTGCTCGACCACATCCTGTTCACCCAGACGCTGTGCGGCGAGACCGCCTGGCCGCTGCGGGTCAGGGGTGGCGCCGGCAAGGTCGAGCACGAGGTGCACGAGCGGGTGAACAGCCTGCTCCCGAAATCGCTCGCCACCAGCGACCACCGCCCGGTCAGCGTGGTGGTGAGCGACGTCTCGGGCGGATCGACCTAGCCCGCGCCGGCCCGGATCGCGCGCGCGAACCTCTCGAATCGCGCGAGGTGGTCGCCGACCAGCGTGCGCGTCGCTTCGTCTGCCAGGCGAAGCCCGGCATCGAAGCGCGAGGCCGCCTGCGCCACCACCACGTCGGGCGCCGGCATCGCCACCGCCCCGATGCCCGACAGGCTGAGCCGCAGCTGCTGCTGGCAGCGGGCGCCGCCCAGCACGCCGGGCGAGGAGGTCATCAGGGCAACCGGCATGCCCTTCAGCGGCGACTTCCCGCGCGAGGCCCAGTCGATCGCGTTCTTCAGCACAGCCGATGGGCCGGAATTGTACTCCGGGCTGACCAGCAGCAGCGCCCCTGCCCCTGCCAGCGCGGCCTTGAAGGCGGTGACGGGGGGCGGCACGCCGGCATCCTCGAGATCCTGGTTGAAGAACGGCAGGTCGCCGATCGGCGCGTAATGCGTGATCGCAAGCCCCTTCGGCGCCAGGTCGAGGGCGGCCCGCAGCAGTGCGCTGCTGTACGCCTTGGCGCGCAGGCTGCCCGCCAGCGCCAGCACCTTCACCGGCACGGATGCGTCGTCCGTCACGTCCATCTCACCCTTTCCATCCGAGCGAGGAGCCCGCACGGGCGCCCCTGCTTGCCTGCCCGCCTGCGCCACCCGCATGGTGCTGGTGTGACGTCATCGGGCCGGCTCTTTTAGCGGATGTGGCGGATCAGGCCAGCCGGTGCAGGCGCGCGCCTGGGCGCGCTGGCGCTGGTGGTGGTTCTTGCGACGGGGCTTGCTGCCATGCTGGCCGGCAGCCGCACCGCCCCCCCCTCGCCCGCCACCGATATTCCCCTCGCCGCCGTGCCCCGGCTCGACCGGCCGCTCCGGCTCGCGGTGATGGGCACCAGCCTCTCTGCCCGCTACCGCTGGCCGCAGGCGCTGGCCGCCAAACTCTCATCCTGCCTGCCGCAGCCGGTGGTGCTGAGCGTCTTCGCCGAGCCCGGGGTCGGCTCGGCCTGGGCGGCCGGCGTGGTCGAGAAGGTCGCGCGGTTCGCGCCCGACCTCGTGCTGATCGAGTTCCTGGCCAACGACTCCGACCTTCGCCAGATGCGATCGGTCAGCGGCAGCCGCGCGACGCATCGCGGGCTGATCCAGGCACTGCGCGCGGGCGGCAGCAACCCCGCGATCGCGCTGATGACGATGAACCCCGCCTTCGGCCTGCGCGGGCTGATGCGCCCCCGCCTCGGCGCGTTCGAGGCGATGTATGCCGAGCTCGCACGCGAGATGGGCACCGGCCTGATCGACGTCGCCGCACGCTGGCGCGATCGCCTGCGCACGGCCGACCACGCCGCCCTGCTGCCCGACGGGCTGCACCCGACCGATGCGGCGGCGACCGGCATGATGCTGCGTGCCGTCGTGCCTGCCGTTGCCGCCGCCCTGGCGGGCGCCTGGCCGGCCTGCGCGAGCCTGGAACCCTGAGCCTTCAGTCGGTCCAGGATTCGCCCCGCGCGTCGGCATCGACGAAGCGGCCGAACCTGGTCACCTTGATGCCCTCGCGGATGATCTTCGCGGGGTTGCCGACGACGATCGAGCCTGGCGGCACCGATTTCGTCACCACCGCGCCGGCGCCGACGATGCTGCCGTCGCCGATCTCCACCCCCGGCATGATCAGCGACCTGCCGCCGATGAAGCAGTTCGAACCGATCCGCGTGTGGCGATAGATCCCGCGCGAGCGGTCATGGCACAGGATCCGCGCCTCGAACGCGATCTGGGTATAGGCGCCGACATGCACGCCGCGCGGATAGGTCAGGTCGAATTTGGTCGAGTGCGAAAATTCGCAGGTCGGGTGAAGGTCGGTGCCCCAGACCTTGTTGTAATAGCTGCGGCGCAGCCACATCACCCACTTCCTGACGCCCAGGAAGCGGTTGAGGCTGAGGCCGCCCTTGGCCTTGCCGGCGGTGCCGGTCGCTTCGATCGCGGTCATCACGGTCCATCCCGTCAGAGCGGCGCCCTGCCGACCGTGCCATGGCGGGTGTTAAGCCCGACTAACGGCCGGCGGATGGCGCCTCTATCGCGCGGCGATCGCCCCCGCGCAACAGCAGCGGCACGGCGGCGGCAGCGGCCAGCAGCGCCGGCAGGATCGAGAGATTGAGCGCCGCCCAGCCGAGCTCGTAGTGCACCGCGCCCGACCCGAAGGCAGTGGTGGTGACGACCGAGAACACGATCAGGTCGTTCAGCGCCTGCGCCTTGGGCCGTTCCGCGGCACTCCAGCCCTCGACCTGCAGCGCGCTGCCGGCGATGAACATCAGGTTCCAGCCAAGCCCGAGGAACACCAGGGCCACCACGAAATGCGGGTAGCTCGTTCCATGAAGGGCAACAGCGGTACACAGCGCGGTCAGTGCCGCGCCGGCAAGGATCACCCGGCCGTGGCCGAAGCGGCGGATCAGCTCGCCGGTGAAGAAGCTCGGCGCGAACATCGCCACCGCGTGCCACTGGATCACGCGGGCGGAATCGCCGACCGTGAAGCCGCACAGCAGCATCTCGATCGGGGTCGAGGTCATGATCAGGTTCATCGCGCCATAGCCGGCCGCGGCGGCACCGGCGGCGATGATGAATTTGCGGCTTTTCAGCATGGCGCCGATCGGCCGCCCGGTGCCGGCGGCAGGCGGCAGCGGCGCCGGCAGCTCGACGACCACCAGCCAAAGCAGGTTCAGGCCGACCAGCAGCGCCAGCACGCCATAGCTCGCCAGGAACAGCACCGGGCCGAACAGATCCTTGGTCTGGCGCACGATCTCCGGCCCCAGGATCGCCGCCACGACGCCGCCTGCCATCACGAAACTGACCGCCTTCGGCCGGAACGCGACATCGGCGACCTCGGCGGCGGCGAAGCGGTAGTGCTGCGAGATGCCGAAGCCGAGGCCGTAGGGCAGTGAAGCAGCAACGAACAGCGTGAAGTCGGCCCGCCATACCGCAAGCCCGGCCAGCAGCAGCCCCACCATCGTCATCAGCGTGCCGGCGACGAAGCCGGTGCGCCGGCCGAAGCGGCGGAACAGCAGCGCCGCCGGCAGCGAACTCGCCATCGTGCCGCTCATCCAGACCGCAACCGGCAGGGTCGCCAGGCTCTTGTCTTCGGCCAGGCTGTGGCCGATCAGCGAGGCCATCGTGACCTGGGCGGTGGCGATGGTCTGGATGGTGCTCATGCAGAGCACCAGCAGCCAGACGTTCCGGCGCGATCCGGCGCGGCTCAAAAATGGCTCCAGCCGGTGCGTTCCAGCCGAACGGGCCGGCCAGCGTCATCCAGCACGCGAACCTCGCCCGCCTCGCCGGCAAGCAGCCTGCCGACCGGGGCCACGCCGATGCCGGCCGCCTCCGCCGCCCCGCGCACCATCGCCTCGTGCCCGGGCGGGGCGGTGAAGGCGAGCTCGTAGTCATCGCCGCCGGCGACGGCAAGCAGCCCGAGCGAGGCATCGAGCCCGATCGCCGCCGCCGCCGCCTCGCTCCGCGGCAGCGAAGGCGCCTCGAGTTCGGCGGCACAGCCGGCCAGGCGGGCGATGTGGCCGATGTCCTGCGCGAGTCCGTCCGAGACATCGAGTGCGGCGGTGGCGATGCCGGCCAGCGCGCGGCCGAGCTCGAGCCGCGGTTCCGGCACGCGGTAGCGCTCGGAGAGGTACGCCGCATGCCGGCCGGAAAGCCCGCGCAACCGCCCCTGAAGCACGCGCAGGCCAAGCGCCGCATCGCCCAGCGTGCCCGAGACCCAGACCACCTCACCCGCCGCCGCCCCCCGGCGCAGCAGCGCCCGCCCCGGCTCGACATGGCCGAGGATGGTCAGCGACAGCGTGGCAGGCCCCGGCGTCGATACCGTGTCGCCGCCCAGCAGCGGCACATCGAACTGCCGGCGGTCCTCGAGCAGGCCGGCGGCGAAGCCGCGCAGCCAGACACTGTCGAAGCCCTTCGGCAGCGCGATCGTCAGCAGGAAGCCGAGCGGCTCCGCAGCCATGGCCGCGAGGTCGGAAAGGTTAACGCGCAGCAGTTTGCGCGCCACGGTATCGGCGGGGTCGCTGTCCAGGAAATGCACGCCGGCGACCATCGCATCAGCTGCCACCACCAGCTGCCGCCCCGCCGGCGGCGCCAGCAGTGCTGCGTCGTCGCTGAGGCCGAGTGCCGCCGGGGTGTCGGCGAGCGGTGCGAAGTACTTCGCGATCAGCGCGAATTCCGGCGGCAATGGCATGGCGGATCAGGGGTTTTGGCGGCTCAGGGGCTGGCGGCGAACTCGTGCGCGCGCATGCCACGCGCCAGCCGGTCCATCACGGCGTTGGCGAAGCGCGGTTCCTCGGCCCCGAAGAAGCCGTGCGCGACGTGCAGGTATTCGTCGATCACCACCCGGGCAGGCGCGCCGGCCTGATCGAACAGTTCCGAAGCGGCGGCCCGCAGCAATGCGCGCAGCACCGGGTCGAGCCGGGCCATCGGCCAGCCTTCGGCGAGGCTCGCTGCGATCGCGGCATCCAGCGCCGCCGCCCCGCCGGTCCAGCCGCGCACGATCCTGGCGAACAGCGGCACCTCGGCGCCGGGGGCGGCCCCCTCTCCCTTGGCACCTGCGGCCAGGCGGTGGCGGACGAACTCGTCGATCACCTGTTCGGCCGGTGCCCCCGCCTGCTCGACCTGGTAGAGCGCCTGCACGGCGGCCAGCCTGCTGGCCGTGCGCGGGCGCAGGCGGGGTTCGGGGGCGGCGGTCCCTTGCATGGTGCCTTGCACGGTGGCTTGCATAACGGGCGCGGTCTAGCCGAAGCGCCGCGCCAGCGCCACCTGCCCCAGTGCCGCGCGTGCCGCCTCGCGCCCCTTGTTGTGTTCCCACCCGCCCGCCGGCGGCACCTGGGCACGCGCCGCCGCCTGGTCGTAGTGGTGCACGGTCAGCACCCCGAACGCGACCGGCACGCCGAACTGGATCGAAAGATCCATCAGGCCGCGCGCGGTCTCACGCGCGATGTGGTCGTAATGGTCGGTCTCGCCGCGGATCACGCAGCCCAGCGCGACATAGCCGTCGAACGCGGCGCGGCCGGCGGCACTGGCGCGGATCGCGATCCGAATCGCGCCCGGAAGCTCGAAACTGCCGCCGACCCGGACCACCTCGTGGCTGGCGCCGGCGGCCGCGATCTCGTGCAGCGCGCCGCGGCGAAGGCCGGCCGCGATCTCGGCGTAGTAGGGGCTCTCGATGATCAGCAGCCTGGCGCCGGCGGCGTCGGCGATCGGGGACGGGGATACG
Source organism: Acetobacteraceae bacterium (assembly GCA_020853405.1). Lineage (GTDB taxonomy): Bacteria > Pseudomonadota > Alphaproteobacteria > Acetobacterales > Acetobacteraceae > JADYYZ01. The sequence continues at coordinate 1,315 of JADYYZ010000235.1, read as the reverse complement.
GTCATGGGCCCCGTTCATGCCCCGGGCCAGCCTATGTGGGAAGGCCCCTATTCGCCGGCCGGCCTCAGCGGGCGCTGGCCGACGATCGACAGCCCGAAACCCTCCAGCCCGACCACGGTGCGCCGCGTGTTGCTCAACAGCAGCATCTCGCGTACGCCGAGTTCACGCAGGATCTGCGCACCGACGCCGTAATCACGGAGTTCCGGGGCAGGCCGGCCATTCTCGGCAAGGTGGGCGACGCGCTCGGACAGGGCAGTGGCGCGGGGTTCGCGGATCAGCACCACGACGCCGCGGCCCTCCTCGCCGATCGCGCGCATGGCGCTGGCAAGGTCGCCGGGGTGGCCGTGCACGTCGCCCAGCACGTCCGACAGCACGTTGACCGCGTGCATGCGTACCGGAACCGGGCTCTGGCCGGAAAGGTCGCCCTTCACCAGCGCGATGTGCTCGGCATATTCGACCGTGTTGACGAACACGATCATCCGCCACTCGCCGCCATGGATCGAGGTGAAACCGGCCTCGGCGGTGCGCCTGACCAGCGTCTCGGTGCGGCGGCGATAGGCGATCAGGTCGGCGATGGTGCCGCACTTCAGGCCGTGGTGCTGGGCGAAACCCACGAGGTCGGGCAGGCGCGCCATGGTGCCGTCGTCGTTCATGATCTCGCAGATCACGCCGGCCGGGATCAGGCCCGCCATGCGCGCGAGATCGACCGCCGCCTCGGTATGGCCGGCGCGCACCAGCACGCCGCCGTCGCGCGCCATCAGCGGGAACACGTGGCCCGGCGTGACCAGGTCGGCCGCCCCCCTGGCGGGATCGATCGCGGCCTGGACGGTGCGTGCCCGGTCGGCCGCCGAGATGCCGGTGGTCACTCCCTCGCGCGCCTCGATCGAGACGGTGAAGGCGGTCTGGTGGCGGGTGCCGTTGGCCTGGCTCATCAGCGGCAGGCCGAGTGTCCGCACCCGCTCGCCGGTAAGCGCAAGACAGATCAGGCCGCGCGCGTGCCGGGCCATGAAGTTGATCGCCGCGGCGTCGGCGAACTCGGCCGGGATCACCAGGTCGCCCTCGTTCTCGCGATCCTCGTCGTCGACCAGGATGAACATCTTCCCGGCCCGCGCAGCATCAAGGATATCCGCGGTCGGCGCGAGAAAATCGCGGAAGCTCGCGTGCAGGGTGGCGGGAACGCTCATCGTGTCTCCAGGATGCGCGCGACGTAGCGCGCCAACAGGTCGATCTCGAGGTTCACCGGCTCGCCCTGCCTTGCGGCGCCGAAGGTGGTGACGGCGGCGGTGTGCGGGATGATGTTGACCCCGAACGCGTC
>JADYYZ010000234.1 GCA_020853405.1 Acetobacteraceae bacterium | reverse complement strand
CGCTCGGCGAAGTCGCTGACCACGCCAAGGTCGTGCGTGATCAGCATCACCGCCATGCCGAGCTCGCGCCGCAGGCCGCGCAGCAGGTCGAGCAGCCCGGCCTGCACGGTGGCATCGAGCGCGGTCGTCGGCTCGTCGGCGATCAGCAGGCTGGGGCTGCAGGAAAGCGCGATCGCGATCATCACGCGCTGGCGCTGCCCGCCCGACATCTGGTGCGGGTAGGAATCGAGCCGCCGCGCGGCGTCGGGGATCTCCACGAGGCCCAGCAGCTCGACCGCACGCGCGCGGGCAGACCGGCGATCCAGGTGCTTGTGGTAGCGCAGCGTTTCGGAAATCTGCTCACCCACCGTCAGCACGGGGTTGAGGCTGGTCATCGGCTCCTGGAAAACCATCGCGATGCGGGTGCCGCGCAAGCCGTCGCGCCGGGCGTCGTCGAGCTCGCGGTCCTCGAACCGGATTTTCCCGGAAAGCCGCGCCCCTTCCGGCAGCAGGCCCATCACGGCAAGCGCAGTCATGCTCTTGCCGCTGCCGCTTTCGCCAACCACGCCCAGGCTCTCGCCGGGTGCGATCGCAAGATCGATCGCATCGACCACCGGCACGCCGCCGAACGCGACGCTGAGGCCCTGCACCTCCAGCAGCGGTACCGGCATGCTCAGCGCACCGCGGTACGCAGGCGCGGATCCAGAGCATCGCGCAACCCGTCGCCCATCAGGTTGAGGCCGAGCACGGTGATCGAGATCGCAAGCCCCGGCAGCAGCGAGATCCACGGCGCCTCGATCAGATAATCGCGGCCGTCGGCGATGATGCCGCCGAGCGTGGGCGTCGGTGGCGGCGGGCCGACGCCGAGGAAACTCAGCACCGCCTCGGCCAGCACGGCAAGCGCCAGCACGTAGGTCTGCTGCACCACCAGCGGTGCTGCGGCGTTCGGCAGCACGTGCTGGAGCAGGATCCGGGCGTGGCTCGCGCCGATCGCGCGGGCACCCTCGACGAACGGGAACTCGCGCACCACCAGCACCCCGGCCCGCATCACGCGCGCGGTCCGCGGCGAATAGGCGATCGTCAGCGCGATCACGGCGTTGGTGACGCTCGGCCCAAGGGCAGCGGCGAGCGCGATCGCCAGCAGCACGGCGGGAAACGCCATCAGCGCGTCCATCAGGCGCATCAGCCAGCCATCGGCGCGCGGCAGGTAGCCGGCGGCGGCACCGATCAGGCCGCCCGCGACCGCGGTGGCAAGCGCCACGGTGAAGCCGATCTGCAATGAAAGGCGCGCACCGAACAGCACCCGCGACAGCACATCGCGCCCGTAGCGGTCGGCACCGAACCAGAACAGCGTGCCTGGCGGCGCGAAGCGGGTGCGGAAATTGTTTCGCACGGGATCGAACGGCGCGAGCCAGTCGGCGAACACCGCGGCGCACAGCACCAGCCCGAACAGCAGCAGCCCCAGCCGGAAGGACCGGTGCGCCCACAGCCGCGAGGCGGCCGAAGGGGCGGCCACGGCCACCGCGGCTTCAGCGACTGCCATGGCGGATGCGCGGGTCGAGCAGCGCATACAGCAGGTCGACCGCCAGATTGACCAGCACGAAGATGGTGGCGGTCAGCATCAGCCCGCCCTGGATGACCGGGTAGTCGCGCCGGAGGATCGCGCCGACGATCAGCCTTCCCACGCCCGGCAGCGAGAACACCTGCTCGATCACCACCGCACCGCCGAGCAGCACGCCCATCGAGATGCCGGCCACCGTCACCACCGGGATCAGCGCGTTCAACAGCGCGTGCTTGCCGATCACCAAACGTGCCGGCAGGCCCTTGGCCCTTGCCGTGCGCACATAGTCCTGACGCAACACCTCCAGCATGGCGGCACGGGTCATGCGCGCGAACAGCCCGACCTGGGTCAGCGCGAGTGCCGCGGCAGGCATCGCGAGCGTACGCAGCCAGCCCAGCGGGTCCTCGGCGAAGGGTATGTAGCCGCCGGTGGGCAGCCAGCCGAGCTGCACCGCGAACAGCCACACCAGCACCAGGCCCAGCCAGAAATCGGGCAGGCTGAACCCGACCAGCGCCGCCCCCATCGACACCTGGTCGGCCGCCCTGCCGGCGCGCATCGCCGCCAGCACCCCGAGTGCCACGCCGATCACCAGTGCCGCCGCCAGCGCGATGAAGGTCAAGGACAGCGTCACCGGCAGCCGCTCCAGGATCGCCGCGGCAACGCCCTGGCGCAGCAGGATGCTCTCGCCGAGATCGCCGCGCGCCAGCGCGGAGTACCAGCCGACCACCTGCTCGATCCATGGCTTGTCGAGGCCGAGCCGTTCGCGCAGGCGGGCGACCTCCTCGACGGTCGCGGTCGGCCCGGCCATCTCGGCCGCAACGTCGCCCGGCACGATCCAGACGATCGCGAACGACATCGCCGAGACCAGGAGCAGCACCGGAAGCGCCGCCAGCAGGCGCTTGCCGGTGTATTTCAGCATCGCGTGGATCGGGGCGGTGTCAGGACAGTTCGATGCCCCAGAAGCGCGGGATGCGATAGGGCTTGTAGCCCTTCACGCTCGCCCGTGTGGCCTGCACCACGCCCATGTCGCCGCACTTGATCGCCACCGCGTTGTCGTACATGCGGGCCTGGAAATCGGCGACCGCCTTGATGCGGTCGGCTTCCTTGAGCTCGGTGGTCAGCCGCCGCTGTGCGTCCTCCAGCACCGGGTCGACAGCGTGCTGCGCATTCTTCTCGCCGGTGAAGAAGCCGACAACGTTGAACGGGCCCTCGTACGGCTCGATCCCCATCAGCAGCGCCCAGGCATGCCAGCCATCCGGCTTCATGCGCTGGGCGAAGGCGGTCGGCCAGTCGACGATGTTGTTCTTCACGTTGACCCCGATCGCGCGCAGCTGCTCGCCGGCGGTCACCACCGTGTCCTGGTGGTTCTTGAAGCTGGAATCGCCGAGGAAGATGATCTCCTCGTTGCGGTAGCCGGCCTCGCGCAGCAGCGCCTTGGCCTTTTCCGGATTTTTCTGGTTGTAGAGCGCCTTGCCGATGTCGCCGGCGAAATAGGTGGTGCCGGGGTGCTGCCAGCCATGCTCCATGCGATAGAGGCCATCGGTCGAGATCGCCATGATCTCCTCGAGGTCGAGCGCGGCCTGGAGTGCCCGGCGGAATGCCGGGTTGTTCATCGGCGCCATCGCGTGGTTCAGGATGATGGTCTGGTATGCCCAGGGCAGCATCTCGTGCATCACCAGGGTGGGGTCGCCCTTCAGCCGGTTCGCGGCCGGCACGGCGATTGCCTCCAGCACCTG
>JADYYZ010000233.1 GCA_020853405.1 Acetobacteraceae bacterium | reverse complement strand
CCAGGAGGCTGCCGGCGATGCCGAACCGCACGACGCTGCCGGCCACCCGGCCCCGGCCGGCGAGCCAGTAGAGCGCCAGCAGCAGCGCGAACCAGGTCGCCGAGCGCAGGGTCTCGGCGACGCCGGCGATGCCGTCGAGCGGGCGGGCTGGATGCAGGGCGAGGGTGCCGAGCCAGAACGCGGCGGCGAGCGGGGCGATGGCGAGGCCGGCGGCGATCCGGCCGCGCGCGGCGATCGCGATCAGCCCCGCCCAGGCCAGGCAGAACAGCGCCGCGGCAGCGTACAGGACCGAAAAGGCAGGCTCCGTCACATCCCTGGCGCGGCGGCTTCGCTCCCTCGGGCGGGACCGGCTACCGCGATCCCTCCTGGAACAGCACCACGCGTACGGTCGCGACCAGGATCAGCAGATCCAGGAACAGGCTGCGGTTCTTCACGTAGTAGAGGTCGTAGGCGAGTTTCATCCGCGCATCCTCGACCGAGGCGCCATAAGGATAACTTACCTGCGCCCAGCCTGTGATCCCCGGCTTGACCAGGGCGCGGTCGCCATAGTGCGGGATCTGGCGGCCGAGCTGCTCGACGAAGGCGGGGCGCTCGGGGCGCGGGCCGATCATCGCCATGTCGCCCTTCAGCACGTTGATCGCCTGCGGGATCTCGTCGATGCGGAACAGCCTGAGGACGCGGCCGACCCGGGTGATGCGGGTGTCCTCCGTGCCGGCCCAGATCGGCCGGCCGGCGGCCTCGGCGTCGACCACCATGCTGCGGAACTTGATCAGGATGAACGGACGCCCGCCCAGGCCGACCCGTTCCTGGCGGTAGAACACCGGCCCACGCGAATCGAGCTTGATCGCCAGCGCTGCCAGCAGCAGCAGCGGCGAGGAGACCAGCAGCAGGCCAAGGCTCGCGACGATATCGAAGCCGCGGCGCAGCGCCGCTTCGCCGCGGCTGTAAGTGAGGCCGGCGGCGGTGGCGAACCAGTCAGGCGCGAGGCGGGAGAGATCGAGCCGGTTCAGCCGCTGTTCGAGGAACTCGGTTTCCGACAGCACCCGCAGGCCGGCCAGCTCGAAGGCGAGGCGGCGGTCGGCGGAAACCAGGGCGGGATCGGCGGCGATCACCCCCCAGATCCGCCCCTCGCGCAGGGCTTCGGCGGTGAAGCGCGGATCGCCGAGGGCTGCGGCCGGGCCGGCGAGCGCGATCTCGAACGGCTCGTCGCGGGATTCGCGGCCGGCCAGTTCGCGCTCCAGCCGCAACTGGCCCTCGGGGCCGCGCAGCACGGCAAGGCGCCGGCGCAGCAGGCCGCCGCGGGCGGCGGCGGCGAAAGTGAGGTGGGTGAGCATGGTGGCGGTGAACAGCGCCACCAGCACCTCGGCCAGCGCGCGCCAGCGGGCCGGCCCGGCCTGGTCGGGGGTGAGGATGCCCAGCACCAGGTTGGCAACCACCAGCAGCAGCAGGGCGGCGATCAGGCAGCCGGCCATGACGCGGCCGAAACGGTGCCAGATCGCCGGCTGGTAGAGACCGCTGGCACTGGAGACGAAGCCGGAGGAAAGCGCGAGGACGGCGGCCGCGACCAAGGCGCCGCCGCTGTCGATCGGCAGCGCCCTGGCCAGCCCGAACACCAGCACGGTGTAGATGGTGGCGAAGCAGACCAGTGTTTCGACCAGATAGAGGATCAGCAATTCCGAGCGCACGCTGTGGCCGAACAGCTTTGTCATTGGCGCGGACCCCCGAGGTCTCAACCGCAGCGCGTATTCGGCCCCCCACGGACCACGCGCGTGCGGTGTGCATCAAAACCCTTCGCCGTGTCGGAATCAATGAAGAATGGGTAAATGTCCATGCTCAATAACAGTACTTTCAGCGCAAAATGAGACGTTTTGAATTCTCCTCTGTGATTTCAATGGGATGAAGAATCTTTTGGGCTAAGGGCTGGGTGTGATATGCGATGCGCGGGCGCACCGATACCCGCATGGCGGATTCCGGGCGCCTGGATTACAATCACAGCCTGTCCAGAAGCGCCGACAAAGGTGGAACGCGGGTACGTTCGTGACACAGCGTCCAGAAAGCGGTCGTTTACGCCCTTCTGCTCTATTGTGATCGGGTGCCCCTCATTGATAAGAAGCATGCCAAGGCTCGATATTGCGCCACGGGTGACAAAGTTCGGTGTGCCGGGGCGGCACACGTCAGGCGGCCAGGACGGCCGCAGGCAAGCGAGGCCAGGGACAATGATCGATCTGCCACGTTGCGTCGGGTTGGTTCTGCTGGCCGCGGCCATATCGGCGTGCGCCGGCCCATCGCGCCCGCCCGCCACCCCGGTCGAGACCAGCCGGGCGCCCGACTACGTCATCGGGCCGGGCGACCAGCTGCAGGTCGCCGTCTATCGGATGCCCGAACTCAGCGCCACCCTGCCGGTGCGCCCCGACGGGCGGCTGTCCCTGCCGCTGATCCCCGACATCCAGGCCGCCGGCAAGACGCCGACCCAGCTCGCCAAGGAAGTCGAGACCCAGCTTCGCCAGTATGTCCGCGACCCCACGGTCAGCGTGATGGTCACTTCGTTCACCGGCATGCCGAACCTGCAGGTGCGCATCATCGGCGAGGCAGCGCAGCCGATGGCGATCCCGTATGTCGAGGGCATGACGGTGCTCGACGTGGTGATCCGCGCCGGCGGCCTCACCCGCTACGCCTCCGGCAACCGCGCCGAGATCATCCGCCGCGCCGGCGCCGACGCCCAGCCGCAGTCGATCCGCGTGCATCTTTCCGACCTGATCCGCGACGGCGACATCAGCCAGGACATCGCGATGCGTCCCGGCGATACGCTGATCATCCCGCAGGGCTGGTTCTAGGCATGTCGGCCCCGAACGCCGAGCACCACCCGGGGATGCGCCCGTGAACATCGCCTCCCTCGCGCAGCGCTACCTGACCGCCGGCTGGCGGCACCGCTGGAAGGCGCTGCTGCTGGCCTGGGTGATCTGCATCCCCGGCTGGATCGCGGTCTATTCGCTGCCCAGCCAGTACCAGGCGGGGGCGCGCATCTATGCCGATGTCGGCGCCATCCTGAATGCCCTTCTGCGCAACATCGCGGTCGACAGCGCGCCGGCCGCCCAGGTCGATCTGCTGCAGCGTACCCTGCTCAGCCGCCCGAACCTCGAGCGGGTGATCGCCAAGACCGACCTCGATCTGCGGGTGACCGATGCCGAATCGCGCGAGCGGCTGATCGAGAACCTTGGCAAGAACATCCGCCTGACGCCGCAGACCCGCCAGCTGTTCCGCATCGACTACACCGATTACGACCCGCGGATCGCCTATTCCGTCGTGCAGACGCTGATCACGCTGTTCATGGAGAATGCCAGCAGCAGCGACCGCCAGCAGATGATCACGTCGCGCAACTTCCTGAACCAGCAGATCCAGACCTACGAGCGCCAGCTGCGCGAGGCAGAACAGCGGCGCGCCGAGTTCAATGCCCGCTATGTCGACATCCTGCCCTCGGCCCAGCTGGGTGGCGCCACCCGGCTGGAGACCGCCCGCCAGCGGCTCGGTGAACTGCGCGGCAAGGTGCAGGACGCAACGGCCCGGCGCGATCTGCTTGCCCAGCAGCTGCAATCGACGTCGCCGACGCTCGCCGCGCCGCCGGCTGCCAGCGGCGGCGGGGGGGATGGGCGGCTGGCGGCAGCGGAACGGCAGCTGCGCGAGCTCAAGCTGCGCTATACCGACCAGCATCCCGACGTGGTCGCCCAGCGCGCCATGATCGCCGAACTGCGCGCCGGCGGCGGCGGCGGTGGGGGGTCGTCGCGGCCGCAGGCCGCGCGCGGCGAGGGGCGGCCCAACCCGGTCTATGAACAGATCAATCTGCGCCTGGTCGACGCCCAGGCCGAGCTCGCCTCGCTGGAACGCCAGGTGGTGTCCGAGAAGGCCGAGAACGAGCGGCTGGAGAATCTGGCACGCACCGCGCCCCTGGTCGCCGCCGAAGCGCAGAACATGGACCGCGACTACCAGGTGCTGCGCAAGAACTACGAAGAACTGCTGGCGCGCCGCGAATCGCTGCAGATCGCCGATGCCGCGCGCAACGACGCCGAACGCGTGCGGCTCGAGGTGGTCGATCCGCCGGTGCTGCCGACCATTCCCAGCGGCCCGAACCGGCTGCTGTTCGCCTCCGGCGTGCTGGTGGCCGGCATCGGCGCGGGTGTGGTGCTGGTGTTCCTGCTGATCCAGCTCGATCGCGGCTTCTATACCATCCACGACCTGCGCGGCCTCGGCCTGCCGGTGCTGGGGGGCGTGTCCTCGGCCAGCCCGCCGCCGCGCCGGTTCTTCGCCAGCGTCGCCTTTGCCGGCGGCTTTGCGCTGCTGCTGCTTGCCTTCGGCGGCGTGCTGGCGGGCGGGCCGCAGCTGGTGGCCCGCATGCCCGGCGTGCTGGCGCGGCTGCTGACGTGAGGGGGCCATCGTGAACGCCGCACCGAAGGCGCGCGCGCATCTGGTCGAGCGCGCGGTGGAGGCCATGGCCGGCCGCCCCCTGCCATCTGCGCCGCCGCCATCCGCGCCCCCCTCGCCGCCCCCCTCGCCGCTCGCGTCCGCGCCGGTGGGTGTTGCCACCGCAACCCTGGCGCCACCGACCACGGCAGCGCCGGCCGCGGCAGTGTCGGCCGCCCTACCCTCTCCGGCACCGTTGCCGCAGCCGCCAGCCGCCGCCGGCCAGGCCGCGCCGATCAGCGTCGAGCATCTGGCCGCGGCCGGCCTGGTGGTCGCCCCGGTCGGCACCGCCCGCTCCCGCCTCTCCGAGGAGATCGCGGTGATCCAGCACGCGGTGCTGCGCACGCTGAAGAGCACACGCTCCAGCGACGGCCGCAACGCCCGGATCATCATGGTGACCAGCGCCAAGCCGGGCGAGGGCAAGACCTTCATCTCGCTGAACCTGGCTGCAAGCCTCGCCAACAGCGGCACCCGCCCGGTCGTGCTGATCGATGTCGATGGCAAGGTGTTCTCGATCAGCAAGCTGCTCGGCCAGACCGACTCGCCCGGGATCCGGATGCTGGCCGCCGAGCCGACCCGCCTGCCCGCCTCGGTCCTCGTGCCGACCGCGGTCAAGCGGCTGTCGCTGCTGCCCTATGGGCCGCTGCCGGCGGAAATGCCGGGCAT
>JADYYZ010000232.1 GCA_020853405.1 Acetobacteraceae bacterium | reverse complement strand
GCCCGGGCGCGGTGCGCTTGGCAGGCAGCGTGACGGGGTCGCGCGGATCGATCTCGACGATCCAGCCGAAGCGGTTGCGCATGCCGGCCTCGCCGAGCAGGCCGGCCGCCCAGGGTGCCTGCTGGACTGGGTCGCCCTCGGCGAACAGCACCGTGCCCCAGGGTGTCGCGCAGCCGCCCTGCGGCGCGATCACGCCGCGCACGCTGTCGGCCACGGTATCGGCAGCGGTACGCAGCGCCGCGTCGCCGGCCAGCGGGCCACTGATCCGGCACAGGCTGGAACTGGTGATCCGGCGCGACTGGAAGCCGCCATCCACCACCACCCAGCGCGCGGTACGGCCGCTGCCCTGGAGATCGAGATTGATTACGCTCGCCCCCTGCATCGCGCCGGCGAGCTGGGCGTTCTCCTGGCCGGCGGGAATGGCCATCGCCGGGTCGAGCGTGGGATGGGCGACGGCAAGAATGGCGCGCCGCCCGGCATCCGCCGCCGCCAGATCGACCAGGGCGACGATCCTGGCATCCCAGCCGAACTGGCCCGCCGCGGCGGTGACCTCGGGGCGGTTCGGGTTCCAGCCGGGCGCACCCGGCAGCACGCGATCTCCCCAGCGGATCAGCACGTCGCGCCGCCAGCCCTGCGCAACCCGATCGTCGAGCGGGATGCCGGCGGTGCCGGGCGGGGCTGCCCCCTGGCCGGACGCCGGGGCGGCAGGGGTCGGCGGCGGCAGCCGCGGTGCCTGGGCGGTGGCTGTCGTCGGCGCGGCAAGTGCCGCCGCCAGCACCGCGCGACGGGGAACCCCTGTCACGCCAGCGCCTCGATCGGCGGCGGCAGGTGCACGCGCACGGGCGGCAGCTTGCCCTCGAACGCCTCGATCTCGACCAGGCAGGATTGCGCGACCGGCCCCTGGCCCAGTGCGCTCGTGCCCTCGTCACGCGTCAGCACGTTCGGGTTGCCGTGCACGCAAAGGCTGCCCGCGACACCCGGCTCCAGCGGGTCGAACCAGGCGCCGGTCGCCATCACCACCACGCCCTGCCGCAGCCCGTCATCAAGCACGAGACCGCCCAGGCAGGCACCGCGATCGTTGAAGATCCTCACCACCTGGCCGGCGACAAGGCCGCGCGCCGCGGCGTCCTCGGGGTGCATACGGATCGGCTCGCGCCCCTCGATCTTGCTGGCCAGCGACACCCGCCCGGGATCGCCCTGGCTGTGCAGCCGGGTCGACGGCTGGCAGCTCAGCAGATGCAGCGGGAATTTTTCGGCGAGCGGGCTGAGCTGCCATTCCCGCGGCTCGCGCCACGCCGGGTGGCCGGGGCAGTCGGCATGGCCGAAGCCGCCGAGCAGCGGCGAGCCGATCTGGATCCGGCCGCTTTGCGTGCGCAGGCGCCGCCCGCCCGGGTCGGCGCGGAAACCCGCGAACTCGGTGTAGGGCTGGTCGGGGGCCGGGAACTCGATGAACCCCTGCTCCCAGAAACTGTCGAAGTCGGGCATCGCCTGGCCTTCCTGCTGCACCTGGTGGCGCGCACGCTCGTACAGGAAACGCAGCCACGCGGACTCGTTGCGCTGTTCGGTGAAGCGCTCGCGCACGCCGGCGGCGTCGGCGAGGTCGGCCAGGATGTCGAAATCGTTGCGTGCCTGTGCCTGCGGCCGCACCACCTGGCGCATCGCGATGATGAAGCGGTCGCGCGAGGAGGCGCCGATGTCGTTGCGTTCGAGCGTGGTGGTGGCAGGCAGCACGATGTCGGCATGGCGTGCCGCCGCCGTCCACAATGGATCGCTGACGACGATGGTGTCGGGCCGCGCCCAGGCACGCAGCAGCCGGTTCAGGTCCTGGTGGTGGTGCAGCGGGTTGCCGCCCGCCCAGAAGATCATGCGGGTGTCGGGATAAAGGCGGCGCTGGCCGTTATAGTCGTATTCCTCGCCCGGCTTCTCCAGCATGTCGGTGATGCGCGCGACCGGGATCCAGGAATCGGCCGGGTTCCTGCCGCCGGAAAGCGACGGGGTGGCGAGCTCGATCCGCGGCGTGCCCATGCCGTTCATGCTGCCGAAGCCGAAGGCGAAGCCGCAGCCCGGCCTGCCCACCTGGCCGGCCATGCTGGCCAGCGCGACCAGCATCCAGTACGGCTGCTCGCCGAAATCCGCACGCTGCAGCGACCAGGTCGCCGTCAGCATCGAGGGCAGGCGCACGATGTCGCGGCCGAGCTGGCGGATGGTTTCCGCAGGCACGTCGGCAAGCGCCGCGGCCCATTCCGCGGTCTTGGGCTGCCCGTCGCTTTCGCCGAGCACATAGGCAGCGAGTGCCGCGAAGCCGTCGGTGCAACGATCGAGGAAGTCCTGGTCGTGCAGCCCTTCGGCCAGGATCGTGTGCGCCATGCCGAGCATGAAGGCGGTGTCGGCGCCCGGGCGGATCGGGACCCACTCGGCGCCGACATCGGCGGGCACGTCGCCCCGCACCGGCGAGACATTCACCATGCGCACCCCTGCCCGCGCCGCGCGCCGGTGCCAGCCGCCATATTCATGCACGCCGGCGCCGCCCGCGGCGACCAGGCCGTTCTTGGCGGGCAGGCCGCCGAACGCGACGCACAGTTTCGCGTGATCGACGATCGCCGCCCAGTCGGTGGTGGGGCCCTGGATGCAGGCGTTGTTGCCGACGATGTGCGGCATCAGTGTCATGCCCGCGCCGTAGGAATAGTTCGTGACCTGCCCGGTATAGCCGCCGGTGACCCCGAGATAGCGGTGCAGCTGCGTGCGCGCGTGATGGAAGCGCCCGGCCGAGGACCAGCCATAGGAGCCGCCGAAGATGCTGGCCGGGCCGTGTTCGGCGCGCACGCGCGCGGATTCCTCGGCCACCAGGCGGAGCGCCTGGTCCCAGCCGACCGGCACGAACGCCTCGCCACCGCGGGGGTGGCCGGCGCGGCGGCCCTGAAGCCACCCCTTGCGCACATAGGGACGGTCGATGCGGCAGGGCGCGTGCACCAGGTCGGGGATGTTGGCGAGCAGCGCCGGCGGTGCCGGATCGCGCGCAAACCCGCGCACGCCGACGACGCGGCCTGCCTCGACCTCGGCGGTGAAGGCGCCCCAATGCGAGGAATGCTGCTGCAGCACGGTCATGGTACGCCAGTCTCCAACCCGGGTCCCTG
>JADYYZ010000231.1 GCA_020853405.1 Acetobacteraceae bacterium | reverse complement strand
GGCCGCGCGGTCCTGGAAATGGGCGCAGGCCAGGCCGAGGCGGTCGCGGCGCTTTCGGCAGCGTCAGGGCTTCGGGTCGTGGCACTGCGCCATGATCTTGCCGGAATTGCGCGCGCAATCATTCTGGGTGCACCGCTGGCCGGCACGGCCGGGGGGGTTGGAAACCCGGGCATCGGGGTCTAGGGTGCGGCTGGTCCGGATCCTGCCGGTCTTCGGGGATCCACCGACAGAGCGCGATGCAGGCGCCAATGGGTGCCGCGGATTTCGGGCGCATCGTGCTGGCACACGCGCAGGATGCGCCCAGGCCTGAGGCTTGATGGCCGTGAACGTTGATGCAGGAGTCGTTTTGGACGCGCCCGGCTTCGCCCCTGGTCAGGTCTGCCGGCGCCGCATTCGGAATGAGTTTGGACAACCCGTGACCCACGGATCGGTATGAACCTGAAGCGCATGCGTGGCCGCAGCGGCGGCCGCAATATCCGGCACCATGGCGGCGGCGGTGGCGGCGGCCACCATGGCGGCATCCCGCTGAACCGCAACCACGTTTTCGACTCGAACGGGCCGGAGGTGCGGGTGCGCGGCACCGCCCAGCAGCTGTTCGAGAAATACCTCCAGCTCGGGCGCGACGCGACCAGCGCCGGCGACCGGGTGATGGCGGAAAGCTGCTTCCAGCACGCCGAGCATTATTTCCGCATTCTGAACGCGATGAACCAGGCCGCGGCCGCCCAGCAGCAGCAGCACCAGCAGCGCCAGCAGCTGCGCAACGGCTATGACCCGGAGCAGCCGGACATGGGGGCGGAGGGTGCCGGCCCCGAGAATGGCGCGAACGGCCACCAGATCGACCCGCACGGCACCGAGGACGAGCCCCGCGCCGGCACCGCGGACTGAGAGCGGCGCGAAGGGAGCACCCGAAGGGCCGCCGCGCGGCGGCCGATTATTCCCGGCGCGCGAAGGTCTCACCGTCGTGCGCGCGGTATCACTCGCCGACCGCGGCGTCCTCGCGCAGTGTGATCGCATCGCCCACGGCCACCCGGCCGCCGGCGAGCACGTGGCCATAGATGCCGAGGTTGATGTGCCCGAAATGCTCCTTGAGCGCGGCGGGAACCTGGGCGTCGCGCTCCGCCGTCTCCGGGTTCACGGTGGTCGCGGCACAGCGGGTGATCGCCTTCACGCCTTCCAGCGTGGCGCCGCCCAGCTCGAACCGCCTGCCGATCCAGTCGAACTCCGACCAGGCAGGCGCGCCGCTGAAATAGACGTTGGCCCGGAACCGGAGATGGTGCAGCGCCATGCCCATCTTCGCGGCCAGGGCGGCGATGCTCGCCAGGTTGATCACGCTGACCAGTTTGCGCGGGTTGTCGCTGAAGCGGTGCTCGCCGCCGACCACCAGGCGAGGCGTTCCCCGTGCCTCGGTCCCCAGGAAGGATTTCAGCCAGAAGGCGATCGCCGCGCGGCCCTCCTCGGTGGTAATCCTGTGCTCGAGCACCGCGCCGTCCGGGGTGCGGATCTGCAGCCTGCCGGTCTTGGAATCGTAGACCGTGTTGAGGCGCGCGAGCCGCTCGTTGACCATCAGGCAGGCGAAGTTGCGCTTGTTGAGCCAGGCGGGCGACGCTTCGTCGAACGGCGCGTCGCCCTGCGCCAGCGCGAACTCGCGATCGTGCGGCAGCATCTGGCCTTCCGCCAGCACCACCTCCTCCAGCGCCTCGGCCGACAGTCCCTTCACCGGGTAGCGGTAGATGTTCCTGATGCGCATGGCCCGTTGCTCAGATCTCGTGCTTCTGCGCCATGCCGCCGGCCGGATGGTAGCGCGCCATGCTGGTCAGCGCCGTGCAATCCTTGGGCGGGGCGGCCATCGGGTAGGCGGTGCGGATGTGCAGCGTGTCGGCCGAGGCTTTCATCAGTTTCATCGCGACGTGCGAGACCAGCGCCGGCTCCCACTGGCAGAGATAGAGGTCGAGCTTGCCGGGCCTGGCCGGCCCCGCCGCCTTGCGCGATGCGCGGACCATCTTGAAGTTCTGCCCGCCCACCGCAATGAAGGCCATGACGTCGCTGACACTGCGGTTGGCCAGGATGGTCAGCGCGTTCAGCCCGGCCGCGGTGTTGAGCGCGTGGGTCACCGCCTCGACCTGGGAACCGTCGAAGGCGCTGGTCTCGGCCTTGGCCTCGGCCAGTATGCGCTCCATCAGGTCGTCGGTGGTGGTGCTTTTTCGCCCGGCGCCGACCGCCTGGAGCTCGTGCAGCCCTTCGGAATGCCCCCGCCCGCCGGCGCCGGCAACCGCCACGTCCTCGCTCTTCTTGAGCAGGCGGCTAACCTCGTTCTCGTTGTAGCGGCGCGCCAGGCCCATCCGACCCTCTCGTTGCCGGGGCGAGGGTGGCGGAACCGGCACGCCGAAACAAGCCCTGCGGTCTTGAGCCGGCCGGCGCCGATACCCATTTCGCCTGTGAAGCGCTCGATCCGCTGCCCATCCGGGGGCGGGGCGCGCGGGTCGCCTGAATTCTAGGGACGGAAAGACATGGATATCGAGAAATTCACCGAGCGCGCGCGCGGCTTCCTGCAGGCCGCGCAGACCATCGCCATCCGCGAGTTCCATCAGCGGGTCACGCCCGAACACCTGGCCAAGGCGCTGCTCGACGACCCAGAAGGGGTGGCGGCCGGCCTGATCACCGCCGGCGGCGGCGATGCCGCCCGCGTCAGGGCAGCGATCGAGGCCGAGCTTGCGAAACTGCCAAAGGTTTCCGGGGGCGGCGCCTCGGGCCAGCCGCAATTCACGCCGGACATCATCCGGGTGCTGGATGGGGCCCAGCAGGCAGCGGCCAAGGCGGGCGATTCGTTCGTCGCGCAGGACCGGCTGGTGGTCGGGCTTGCCGCCAGCGACACGCCGGCCGGCAAGGCGTTCCGCGCCGGCAAGGCCGACCCGGCGGCGCTGGAAAAGGCGCTCGACTCGATCCGCAAGGGGCGCAAGGTGGATTCCGCCAACGCCGAGGCAAGTTTCGAGGCGCTGAAGAAATACGCCCGCGACATCACCGAGCTGGCCCGCAACGGCAAGCTCGATCCGGTGATCGGGCGCGACGAGGAAATCCGCCGTGCGATCCAGGTGCTGGCGCGGCGCACCAAGAACAACCCGGTGCTGATCGGCGAACCCGGCGTCGGCAAGACCGCGATCGTCGAGGGCCTGGCGATCCGCATCGCCAATGGCGACGTGCCCGAGGCGCTGAAGGGCAAGCGCGTGCTGGCGCTCGATCTCGGCGCGATGGTCGCCGGCGCGAAGTTCCGCGGCGAGTTCGAGGAGCGGCTGAAGGCGGTGCTGGCCGAGGTCGAGGGATCGGGCGGCGACATCGTGCTGTTCATCGACGAGCTGCACACGCTGGTCGGTGCCGGCAAGGCGGAAGGCGCGATGGATGCCTCGAACCTGCTGAAGCCGGCGCTGGCGCGGGGCGAACTCCGCTGCATCGGCGCCACCACGCTCGACGAATACCGCAAGCATGTCGAGAAGGACGCAGCCCTGGCGCGGCGCTTCCAGCCGGTGCTGGTCGGCGAGCCGAGCGTCGAGGACACGATCTCGATCCTGCGCGGCATCAAGGAGAAGTACGAGCTGCACCACGGCGTGCGCATCTCGGATGCGGCGCTGGTCGCCGCCGCCACCCTCTCCAACCGCTACATCACCGACCGCTTCCTGCCCGACAAGGCGATCGACCTGATGGACGAGGCGAGTGCCAGGCTGCGCATGCAGGTGGATTCTAAGCCCGAGGCGCTCGACGAACTCGACCGGCGGCTTCTGCAGCTGAAAATCGAGCGCGAGGCGCTGAAAAAGGAAACCGACGACGCCTCGCGCGACCGGCTCGCGCGGCTGGAAAAGGAACTGGCCGGGATCGAGGAGCAGTCGAACGCGCTGAGCGCATCCTGGCAGGCCGAGAAGGCTTCGCTCGCCGAGGCGACGAAGATCAAGGAGCGGATCGAGCACGCGAAGACCGAGGTGGAGATCGCCCAGCGCAAGGGCGACCTCGCGCGCGCCTCGCAGCTGCTGTACGGCGAGATCCCCGAGCTTGAGAAGAAGCTGAAGGCAGCGAG
>JADYYZ010000230.1 GCA_020853405.1 Acetobacteraceae bacterium | reverse complement strand
GCCATGGTGCGGTCGCGCTCGAACGGCATCACCTTCTGCACCGGCTCGCTCGGCGCCGGCATCGGCAACGACCTGCCGGCGATGGCGCGCGAATTCGCCCCGCACGTCGCCTTCCTGCATCTGCGCAACGTCACCAAGGAGCCCGACGGCTCGTTCCACGAGGCCGATCATCTGGGCGGCGACGTCGACATGCCGGCGGTCGTCGCGGCGTTCCTGGACGAGGAGGCGCGCCGCCGCGCCGAGGGCAGGGCGGATGCCGAGATCCCGTTCCGGCCCGACCACGGGCACGTGCTGCTGTCGGATGCAGGGCGCAGGACCCACCCCGGCTACACGCTGGTCGGGCGGCTGCGCGGGCTTGCCGAGCTGCGCGGCGTGATCGCCGGCCTCGGCCATCGACGCGCGGCATGACCGCGCGCCTGTCGGAGCGGACGCTCGCCGCACTGCCACGCCAGGTCGCGCGGCCGGCCTATCAGCGCGCCGCGATCGTGCCGGGGATCGTGCATCTCGGCCTTGGTGCGTTCCATCGCGCGCACCAGGCGGTGATGACCGAGGCGGTGCTGGGCGCCGGCGCCCGCGACTGGGGCATCGTCGCGGCGAGCCTGCGCAGCCCCGATACGCGCGATGCGCTGGCACCGCAGGACGGACTCTACACGGTGGCGACGCGCGAGGACGACGCCGAGACGCTCCAGGTCGTCGGCGCGCTGGTAGGGATCGTGGTCGCGCCGGAGGCACCGCACGCGCTGCTTGCCGCGATGGCCGACCCAAGCGTGCGGATCGTGTCGCTGAGCGTGACCGAGAAGGGATATTGCCACGATCCGGCGACCGGCAGGCTGGACGAGGCACACCCGGAGATCCGCCACGACCTGGCGACGCCCGCGGCGCCACGGAGCGCGCCGGGCTTCCTGGCCGAGGCCCTGCACCAGCGGCGCGCCGCCGGCGTCGCGCCGTTCACCGTGCTGTGCTGCGACAACCTGCCGGCCAACGGCGCAACGGTCCGCCGTGTCGTGGCAAGGCTCGCCTCGCTCCGTGACCGCGGCTTCGGTGACTGGGTCGGGAACGAGGTCGCGTTCCCCTCGACCATGGTCGATCGTATCGTGCCGGCGACCACCGCCGAGGATCGCGCCCGCGTTGGGGCCTCGCTCGGCGTCGAGGACGCCTGGCCGGTGGTCGGCGAACGCTTCATCCAATGGGTGATCGAGGACCGTTTCCCGGCCGGCCGGCCGGACTGGGCGATCGCCGGCGCGACCTTCACCGCCGATGTCGCGCCGTTCGAACTGATGAAGCTGCGCATGCTGAACGGCGCGCACTCAGCCCTTGCCTATCTCGGCTACCTCGCCGGCCACGAGACCGTCGCGGAAGCCGCCGCCGACCCGGTGTTCGAGAAGTTCCTGCGCGGCCTGTGGGCGGAGATCGCGCCCTCGGTGCCGCCGCCGCCGGGCGTCGATCTCGGCGACTATGCCGCCCGCCTGCTGGCCCGCTTCCGCAACCGGGCGCTCCGCCACCGCACCTGGCAGATCGCCATGGACGGGTCGCAGAAACTGCCGCAGCGCCTGCTCGGCCCGTTGCGCGCCGCGCGCCGGGAAGGGCGCCCGGCGCGCCACATCGTGCACGCCCTCGCCGGCTGGATGCGCTACGTGATCGGGCAGGACGAGCGGGGCGCTGCGATCGATGTGCGCGACCCGTTGCGGGCAGAGCTCCGCGAGGCGGCGGCACCCGGCCTTGCCGAGCCGCGGCTGGTGGCCAGTCGCCTGCTCGGGATCAGCGCCGTGTTCGGCGAGGACCTGGCGGCCGATGCCGAGCTCAGCCGGGCCTTCCAGGACGCGCTGGAGACGCTGGCGCGGCAGGGCAGCCGCGCCGGCCTTCAGGCGATGGAAATCTGATCCGGCAGGCTCACGGGCGGACCAGCACGACGCCGTCCTGGTCGAGGGTGACGCTCACGGCGTCGGCCGGCGCCCGGCGGCGCAGGCGGTCGGGGGCGAGCGCGAACAGGTCGCCGAGAACGGTGGCCAGGTGGTACTCGGTGTGCGAGCCCATGTAGGTGGCGCGCGTGATCGTCGCCGCGATGCCGGGCTGGCCGGCGTTGCCGATGCGGATCGCCTCGGGGCGGATCACGATGTCGGCGGGGCCGGGGGCAAGACCAGGGTCGGGCAGGCGAAGCCGCAAGGCATCCAGCACGACTTCGGCGATGCCGTCGCTGCGTGCCTCGATGCTGCCCTGCACGTGGTTCGCCTCGCCCATGAAGGTGGCGACGAACACGGAATGCGGGCGGGTATAGAGCTCGGCCGGCGTGCCGACCTGGGCGATCGCGGCATTCTGCATCACCACGATGCGGTCGGAGACGGCCAGCGCCTCCGCCTGGTCGTGCGTGACATAGACCACGGTCAGCCCCAGCCGCTGCTGCAGCGCGCGGATCTCCTCGCGCATCGAGCGGCGCAGGCGGGCATCGAGGTTCGACAGCGGCTCGTCGAACAGCAGCACCTGGGGTTCCAGCACCAGGGCGCGCGCCACCGCCACGCGCTGCTGCTGGCCGCCCGACATCTCGCTGGGCAGGCGCGCACCGTACCCGCCGAGGCCCACGGTCTCCAGCGTCGTCTCGGCCCGCGCCGCCGCCTCGCGCCGCCCGAGGCCGGAGGAGACGAGGCCATAGGAGACGTTCTCCAGCACGCTCATGTGCGGGAACAGCGCATAGCTCTGGAACACCATCGAGACATTGCGCTCGCCGGCGGACAGCAGCGTCACGTCGCGCCCGCCGATCGAAAGCGCACCCTCGCTCGCCTGCTCCAGCCCCGCGATCAGGCGCAAGAGCGTGGTCTTGCCGCAGCCGCTGGGGCCGAGCAGCGTCACCAGCGTGCCGCCCTCGATCACCAGATCGAGCGGCTTCACCGCCCGCACCTGGCCGTAGCGCTTGCCGACCCCCTGCAGCCGCACCTCGGCCCCGCTCATGCCCTGCCCCTCATGGCCTGCCCCTCATGTCCGGCCCCTCATGTCCGGCCACTCATGCGCGGCCACTGGCCGGCATCGCGGCGACGGGCGCGCCGCGCCGGCCGAGGCGCCGGCTGCCGACGAGAAGGTTGATCACGCCGATCGCTGCCATCATCAGCACGATCAGCACCGCCGAGTAGGCGATCGCAAGGCCGTAGTCGCCGTTGATCACCCGGTTGATGATGAACACGGTCGCCATCTCGTACTCCGCCGAGACCAGGAAGATCACCGCCGAGACGGTCGTCATCGCGCGCACGAACGAGTAGACCAGCGCGGTGACGATCGCCGGCTTCAAGAGCGGCAGCACCACGGTGCGAAGGGCGCGGAAGGTGCTGGCCCGCAGCGTGACGGCGGCCTCGTCCAGCGACTTGTCGAGCTGGCTCATGGCCGCGACCCCCGATCGCACGCCGACCGGAAGGTTGCGGAACACGAAGCAGGCAACAAGGATCAGCGCGGTGCCGGTCAGTTCCAGCGGCGGCACGTTGTAGGTCAGGATATAGGCGACGCCGATCACCGTGCCGGGCACGGCGAAGGTCAGCATCAGCGCGAACTCCAGCACGGTGCGCCCGGCGAAGCGCTGGCGGGTCACCACCCAGGCGGCAAGCAGGCCGATCGCGGCGGTGATCGGGGCGGCGATCGCGGCCAGCGACAGGGTGGTGAACAGCGAATGCCAGGCGCCGCCGGCGAACAGCAGGCCGCCGCCGGGGGCCCATTCCAGCGCGAAGGCGCGCAGGAAGTGCGACAGCGTCGGCGTCCAGTCGCGGCCCCAGACCCGCACGAAGGCGCCGGCCAGCGCCATGGCATAGACGACGATCGTCAGCACCGCCCAGGGACCCGCGAGCGCGAAGGCAAAGCGGCCGACCGGCGCCGGCAGCCGCGGCGGCAGCCCGGCATCGCCCTTGCCGGTGACCGAGACGTAGGAGCGGCGCCCGACCACGGCGCGCTGCAGCAGGAAGGCGGCAAGCCCGACCAGCAGCATCACCGCGGCCAGCACGGCGGCACGGCCGAAATCCTGCTGGGCGCCGACCACGGCGAAGAAGATCTCGGTCGAGAGCACGCCGAACGAGCCGCCCAGCACGATCGGGTTGCCGAAATCGGCAAGCGATTCCACGAACACCACCAGCCAGGCGTTGGCGAGGCCGGGCCGCATCAGCGGCAGCGTCACCCTGGCGAAGGTGCGCATCTCGCTCGCCCGCAGGGTTTGCGAGGCTTCCTCCATGCTGGGCGAGATGCCTTCGACCACGCCGATCAGCACCAGGAAGGCAGTGGGCGTGAACGCGAAGACCTGCGCCAGCCAGACGCCGCTGAAGCCGTAGATCCAGCGCCCCAGCTGCACGCCGAACAGCGCATCGACGATCTGGTTCACCACCCCCGACCGGCCGAAGATCAGGATCAGGCCAAGCCCGATCACGAAGGGCGGCGTGATGATCGGCAGCACGGTCAGAAGCCGCATCGCGCCGCGCAGGCGGAAGCGCGTGCGGGTGGCGATCAGCGCGAAGGAAAGGCCAAGCGTGGTGGCCAGGGTGGCGCTGCACGTCGCCAGCAGCAGGGTGTTCCAGAACACCCCGCATCCGACCGGACCGGCGAGGCAGGAAAGGCCCCAGAGCTTGGTATCGAACAGCCGCACCGCAACCGATGCGCCGATCGAAAGCTCGCCGCGCGGGGTGAAGATCTGCGCCAGCACGGTGGTGACCGGCCAGGCGGTGAACAGCAGGATCGAGGCGACCAGCACGCCGACCGCGCCGGCAACGAACCGGTCGCCCTTGAAGTTGCCGCGCAGCGCCAGGCCATCGGTCAGCAGCACCAGCAGCCCGAGGCCGGCCAGCGTGCCGCCGATCCCGATCCCGAACTGCCGGTCCTCCAGCGTGCCGAACAGCGCGTCGAGCCAGGCAGCGCTCCAGCCCTGCACGCCGATCGCCAGCCCCTGGGCGGCGATCGCGACCAGGCCGAGCCCGCCGCCCCAGACCAGGAAGCGCGCGCGCCGCGCCGCGCCGCCCGCCGGCACGGCGCCGGGCAACGCCAGCAGCAGGCAAGCCAGCACCGGCCAGAACCAGAACCGCCCGTACGCCAGCGCCTGCCACAGCGCCGAGGCGGCTTCCGGGTCCTCGGCGCCGAGGCCCCAGAGCCCGGCGGGCGTCAGCCCGTCCTGCTGCATGTGCCAGGGCAGGATGGCCACGCCCGAGGCGGCCAGCAG
>JADYYZ010000229.1 GCA_020853405.1 Acetobacteraceae bacterium | reverse complement strand
CGGCAGCGACCGTCGCCACCAGGTAGAGCATGCCCATGCCGGCGTCGGGGATGGTGTCATCCAGGAGCTCGCCGACCAGCGACGCGAAGCCGACCAGCGCGGGCGGTGCCACCCAGCGCAGTGACCGTGGCAGGAAGCTGGGGAGTGTCGTCGGCCGCGGCCGCGCCAGGGCATCGGGCACCAGGTGCAGGGTGAAGTCGGACGCCTCGCGCAGAAGAACTCCCGCCAGCGTGCGGCCGGCAAGGCGGCGCAGCAGCGAGGGCCTGGCGCGCCCCATCACCAGGTGCGTCACATTATGTGCCCGCGCGTGCGCCAGGATCGCCCGCGGCACGTGCGCATCGACCAGCGTTTCCGCCTGCGCGCCCAGGCTTTCGGCCAGGCGCAGCCCGGCCGCCGCCAGCACGACGTCGCCATCGGCTCCCGGCACCTCGACATGCGCGGCAAGCAGCCGGCCGCGCAGCGCATCGGCGATGCTTCGGGCCGCGCGCACCACCGCCTCGGCGCTGTCGTCGGCTCCGACCAGCGCCAGCACGCGCGCCCCCGATGGCCACGGGCCGGGGATGGCATTGGCGCGCATGTAGCCCGAGACGTCGGCATCGACGCGCTCGGCGGTGCGGCGCAGCGCGAGTTCGCGGAGCGCGGCCAGGTTGCCCTCGCGGAAGAAGCCGCGCAGCGCACGGTCTGCCTGGTCGGGCCGATAGACCTTGCCCTGGCGCATGCGCTCCAGCAGTTCGGCCGGCGGAATGTCGATCAGCACCACGGCATCGGCGCCGGCGAGCACGCTGTCGGGAACGGTCTCGGCGACGCGCACGCCGGTGATCCGCGCCACCGGGTCGGAAAGGCTTTCCAGGTGCTGGACGTTCATCGTGGTCCAGACCTCGATGCCGGCGTCGCGCAGCTCCTCGGCGTCCTGCCAGCGCTTGGGGTGGCGGCTGCCGGGGGCATTGGTGTGGGCGAGCTCGTCCAGCAGCAGGATTCTCGGCCGGCGGGCCAGTGCGGCATCGAGGTCGAACTCCTCGATCACCTGGCCGCGATAGTCGATGCGCTGGCGCCCCAGCACGGGCAGCTCGCCGATCTGGGCAGCGGTGTCGGCACGCCCGTGCGTCTCGACGATGCCGACCAGCACATCCGCCCCGGCGGCCAGGCGCCGGCGCGCATCGTTCAGCATCTCGAACGTCTTGCCGACCCCGGGTGCAGCACCGAGGAAGACCTTCAACGCGCCCCGCTGCTCGCGCCGCGCCAGCGCGAGCAGCGCGTCAGGGTCAGGCCGCGCGGGGTCCTGGGAAGGCATGCAGCAAGGATAGACCGGCCCGGCGCCTCAGCGCAGCGCGTCCAGCGCCAGGTTGAGACGCAACACATTCACCCGCGGCTCGCCCAGTATGCCGAATTCCGGCCCCTGGGTGTTCGCCGCGACCAGGGCTTCGAGCCTGGCAGGATCGAGCCCGCGGGCGGCGGCGACGCGGGCGACCTGGCGGGCGGCATTGGCCGGGCTGATGTGCGGATCAAGCCCCGAGCCGGAGGCGGTGACCGCATCGGCCGGTACCGGCGCGCGCCCCTCTGCCGCAACGCCAAGCTGCACCTGCGAAAGCAGGCCAGCGCTGGTGGGGCCGAGATTCGAGCCGCCCGACGCGGCGGCGTTGTACGGCGCGGGGCGGGTGCTGCCCGGCTTGTCGGGGTCGGGTTCGCTGGTCGCCGAGGGCCGCGGGTGGAAATAGCGCCCGGCGCTGAAGCCCTGCCCGATCAGGCTGGAGCCGACCACCTTGCCGTCGCGCACGACCAGGCTGCCTCCGGCCTGGTGCGCCAGCACGGCGCCGGCAAAGCCAGTGAACAGCACGGGCACCACGATGCCCAGCAGCAGGGTGAACAGGCCGGTCACGACAAGGCCGGCGCGCAGCATGGCGAGCATGGTTCAGAATATCCCGGTCAGGGTGAGGAGCAGGTCGATCAGCTTGATGCCGAGGAACGGCACCGCGATTCCGCCCAGGCCATAGATCAGCAGGTTGTGCCGCAGCAGCGCCGCGGCCCCCACGGCACGGTAGCGCACGCCGCGCAATGCCAGCGGCACCAGCGCGACGATGACGAGGGCGTTGAAGATCAGCGCCGACATGATGGCGCTTTCCGGCGATGCCAGCTGCATGACATTCAGCGCGTCCAGCTCGGGATAGCTCGCCACGAAGATCGCCGGCAGGATGGCGAAATACTTCGCGACATCGTTGGCGATGCTGAACGTGGTCAGCGCGCCGCGCGTGATCAGCAGCTGCTTGCCGATCGCCACCACCTCGATCAGTTTCGTCGGGTCGCTGTCGAGATCGACCATGTTGCCGGCCTCGCGCGCGGCCTGGGTGCCGGTCTGCATCGCCAGCCCGACATCGGCCTGGGCCAGTGCCGGCGCATCGTTGGTGCCGTCGCCCGCCATCGCCACCAGCCGCCCCTCGGCCTGCGCGGCGCGGATATAGGCGAGCTTCATCTCCGGTGTCGCCTCGGCGATGAAGTCATCGACCCCTGCCTCGGCGGCGATCGCGGCAGCAGTCAGGCGGTTGTCGCCGGTCACCATCACGGTGCGGATACCCATCTGGCGCAGCGCGGCGAAGCGGTCGCGGATGCCGGGCTTGACGATGTCCTTGAGCTCGATCAGGCCCAGGAGACGCCCGTCGCGGGCGACCGCGAGGGGCGTGGCGCCATTGTGGGCGATCCGCTCGACCGCCTGCGAGATTTCCGCCGGCACCGCCGCGGCAAGGGCCTTGGCGATGCTCTCCACCGCGCCCTTGCGGTACCGCGTTTCCCCCGCATCGAGGCCCGAGATGCGGGTCTGGGCGGTGAACGGCACGATCAGCGCGCCGGCCGGCACGGCGTGCTCGGCGATGCCGTAGCGGTCGCGCGCGAAGGCGAGGATCGAGCGGCCCTCCGGCGTCTCGTCGCCAAGGCTTGCCATCACCGCCGCGGTCGCCAGTTCGCGATCATCGACACCGGGGGCGGCGACAAAGGCGGCCGCCTCGCGGTTGCCGAAGGTGACGGTGCCCGTCTTGTCCAGCAGCATGACATCGACATCGCCCGCCGCCTCCACCGCCCGGCCCGAGGTCGCGAGCACGTTGAAGCGCACCAGGCGGTCCATGCCGGCGATGCCGATCGCCGACAGCAGGCCGCCGATGGTCGTCGGGATCAGCGTGACCAGAAGTGCGGCCAGCACCGGCACCGAGGGCGCCGTGCCGCTGTAGGTGGCGAAGCCGACCAGCGTCGCGACGGCGATCAGGAAGATGATCGTCATGCCGGCAAGCAGGATATCGAGCGCGATCTCGTTCGGCGTCTTCTGGCGCGAGGCACCTTCGACCAGCGCGATCATGCGGTCGAGGAAGGTGCTGCCGGAAGCGGCGGTGATGCGCACCACGATCCAGTCGGAAACCACCAGCGTGCCGCCGGTGACGGCACTGCGGTCACCGCCCGATTCGCGGATGACGGGAGCGCTCTCGCCGGTCACCGCTGCCTCGTTCACGCTGGCGATGCCCTGCACCACTTCGCCGTCGGACGGGATCAGGTCGCCGGCCTCGACCAGCACGTATTCGCCGACGCCGAGCTCGGTGGCGTCACGCGGTTCCCAGAGCACGCGGTCGTCGGGGCGCAGCAGCACCTTGGCGCGGGTCTCGCTGCGGGCACTGCGCAGGCTTGCCGCCTGGGCGCGCCCTCGGCCTTCCGCCACCGCCTCGGCGAAGGTGGCAAACAGCACGGTCAGCCAGAGCCAGAAGGCGATCGCCAGGCTGAACAGGAAGGGCTGACCCAGATAGGCCGCGCCGAGCGCCAGGACGCTGACCAGGGCCGCGACGATTTCGGTCACGAAGATCACCGGGTTGCGCGCAAGGCTGCGTGGATCGAGCTTGCGGAGCGCTTCCCCGCCCGCGCGCAGCAGCAGCGTGCGCTCGGCGAAGATGCTTGTGCGGGTCCGGGAGGCGCGTCGCCCCTGGCCGGCGTGCGCGACCTGTACGGTCATGTCCATGTCGATGATCCTCAGAATGTCCTGCCGGCAGCCATCACGACATGCTCGGCGAGCGGCCCCAGCGCGAGCGCCGGCAGGAAGCTCAGCCCGCCCACGATCAGGATCACGCCGGCCAGCAGGCCGGCGAACAGCGGGCCATGGGTGGGGAAGGTGCCGACCGATGCAGGTGCCTTGACCTTGGCGCCGATCGAGCCGGCGATCGCCATCACCGGCACCACATAGGCATAGCGGCCGAGCAGCATGGCGATGCCCAGCGTCGTGTTCAGCCAGGGCGTATCGGCGCCAAGGCCGCCGAACGCCGAACCGTTGTTGCCGGTCGCCGAGCTGTAGGCGTACAGCATCTCCGACAGGCCGTGCGGCCCGGCATCCTGCAACGAGGAGACCGCAAAGGGCAGCACCAGCGAGATCGCGGCGAAGCCCAGGATGCTCGCCGGCAGCACGAGCACCGCCAGCATCGCCAGTTTCAGCTCGCGCGCCTGCACCTTCTTGCCGAGATATTCGGGCGTGCGGCCGACCATCAGCCCGGCAATGAATACCGCGAGCAGCGCGAACACCAGCATGCCGTAAAGGCCGCTGCCGGCGCCGCCGGGCAGCAGCTCGCCGAGCTGGATCAGGAACATCGGCACGAGGCCGCCGATCGGCGTGAAACTGTCCAGCATGCCGTTCACGGCACCACAGGCGACACCGGTGGTGGTGGCGGCGAACAGCGCGGCCAGCGCCATGCCGAACCGCACCTCCTTGCCTTCCATGTTGCCGAGCGCGGGGTCGATGCCGGCCGCGATGTGCAGCGGGTTGCCCGATGCTTCCGCCCAGTAGATCAGCAGCGTGCCGACGACGGTGTAGGCCAGCATCACGCCTGCCAGCACGCGCCCCTGGCGAGGATCGCCGACGATGTGGCCGAACGCCAGCGCCATCGCGAAGGGGATCACCTGCTGGCCCCAGATCTGCAGCGCGGTGGCAAGCGCCAGCGGTCCCTCGAACGGGTGCGCCGAGTTGGCGCCGAAGAAGCCGCCTCCATTCGTGCCCAGATGCTTGATCGCGACCTGGAGTGCCACCGGCCCCAGCGGAATGGTCTGGCTCGCGCCTTCCAGCGTGGTGGCTTCGACATAGGGCGCGAAGGTCTGCGGCAGGCCGAGCACGGCGAACACCGCGCCCAGCGCCAGCGCCAGCGGCAGCAGCACGTACAGCGTGATGCGCACGAAGTCGGCCCAGAAATTGCCCAGCGCATCGAGGCCGCCTGCCGCGAATGCGCGGCTGAGCGCGAGCGCCAGCGCGACCCCGGAACTGGCGGAGAGGAAGTTCTGCACCGCAAGCCCGGCCATCTGCGACAGGTACGACATGGTGCTCTCGCCGCCGTAGCTCTGCCAGTTGGTGTTGGTGACGAAACTCACCGCCGTGTTGAAGGCAAGCCACGGCGAGGGCGCATCGAAGCCCTGCGGGTTCAGCGGCAGCACGCCCTGCAGGCGCAGGATCGCGTAGAGGATGACGAAGCCGGCCGCGTTCGCCGCCAGCATCGACACCGCATAGGCCTGCCAGCCCTGGCTGCGGTCGGGGTCGATCCGGGCCAGCCGGTAGAACGGGCGCTCGATCGCGGCGAGGAACCGCACGCGCCCCGCGGCGACGGCATCGATGTAGCGGGCAAGCGGGATCGCCGAGAGCAGGATCACGCCGAGCACCAGGGCGATCTGCGCCCAGCCGAACAGGGTCATGGTCAGAGGCTTTCGGGGCTGAGCAGCGCCCACAGCAGGTAAATGAAAAGGCCGAGCGCGACCGCGCCGCCCAGCACGAGCTCGATCATCGCGATCTCCCTAGACCCGGGCGCAGGAGGCGGCATAGGCCGCCATCAGCGCGAAGAAGCCGAGGCCAAGAAGCAGCAGGAGAAGGTCGAGCATGATCACACCGCGGTTGCTGGTCCGCGGGAGATTTCGCTCAACCCGGCGTCACGGCGCCATTTGCGATCCGGGGGGCACGCATAACGAACGCGTAAACGCGCGATCCTCGCCGCCATCCATCGCGCCGCAGCGCGCGCGTCGATGGCGCTGCCGCCGATCCAGGCTATCGCCTGGCGAACTGCGTCCTGCCGAACAGCACCTCGCGTTCCTTGTCGGTGATCTCGCCCTGCCGCACATTCGCGGCCAGCACCGCACAGCCGCGCTGCACCGCGGGCCGCGCTTCGAGTATCTCGAACCAGCGCTTCACGTTCGGATAGTCGGCGAGATCCACGCCCCGCCGTTCGGGAAAGCGCAGCCACGGATAGGTGATGATGTCGGCGATCGAATACTCCGCGCCGGCGAGCCACTCTGCCTCGCCCAGGCGCTTGTCGAGCACCCGGTAGAGGCGCTTCACCTCGTTGCCGTAGCGTTCGATGGCATAGGCGATCTTTTCGGGCGCATAGTTGTTGAAATGGCCGAACTGGCCGAACATCGGCCCGATCCCGCCCATCTGGAACATCACCCATTGCAGGCAGACATAACGTGCCGCCGGGTCCTGGGGGATCAGCCTGCCCGCCTTCTCGGCCAGGTAGATCAGGATCGCGCCGGATTCGAACAGCGGCAGCGGCTTGCCGCCCGGGCCGTCGGGGTCGATGATCGCGGGAATCCGGTGGTTCGGCGTGATCGACAGGAACTTCTCGCTGAACTGCTCGCCGGCGCCGATGTTCACCGCGATCACGGTGTAGGGCAGGCCAAGCTCCTCAAGCACGATATGCACCTTGTGGCCGTTCGGCGTCGGCCAGGTATAGACCTCGATGGGGGCTGACATCGCTCGCGCTCCTTGTGGTGCCAGGCTTGTGGCGTGGGCGCGATGCTGACAGCCTCCGCCCCGGAATCAAGGAGGGCGCGGATCATGGAGCTGGCGGGCAGGGTTGCGATCGTCACCGGCAGTGCCCGCAATATCGGGCGGGCGATCGCGCTGGCGCTGGCGGATGCGGGGGCGGCCGTGGTGGTGCACGGCGCACGGCCGAGCGCCGAGGCGGATGCGGTGCTCGCCGCGGTGCGCGCCAAGGGGGTGGCGGCCGAGCTGGTGCACGGCGATACCGCCGATCCGGCCACCGCCGAAGCCCTGGTCAGCGCCGCCTGCGTGCGGCTCGGCGCGCTCGATATCGTGGTCTCGAACGCCGCGGCGCGCAGCAGCATCGCGTTCCCCGCGATGCCCCGCGCGGATTTCGAGCGCATCGTCGCGGTCGCATTCGGCGGCACCTACAACCTGGTGCAGGCGTGCGTCCCGGCATTGATCCGGGGCGCCGAGGCGGGCCGCAGGGGATCGGGCCGCATCATCGGCCTGGGCGGCATGCACGCGACCAAGGGGGCGCCGGGGCGCAGCCACGTGATGGCGGCCAAGGCCGGCATGGCGGCGCTGCTGCGTGGCCTCGCGCTTGATCTGGCGCCATGGGGAATCACCGCCAACATCGTCGCCCCCGGCACGATCGATACGCTGCGTCCGGCTTCCGCGGGCGCGGCCCCACCCGCGCACGATGCGATCCCGCTCGGCCGCAAGGGCCGGCCCGAGGATATCGCCGCCGCCGTGCGCTTCTTCTGCTCGCCGGCTGCGGAATGGATCACCGGCCAGACGCTGCACGTGAACGGCGGCGAGTATCTGAACCTTTAGCTAGCCGCTGCCGATCAGCACGCCGGCGGCGAACACCAGCAGCCCGCCGACCACCACCTGGAACGCCGCCTGCAGCAGCGGCGTATCCATGAAGCGGGCGCGGATCCAGCTGATCACCGCGAGCTCGGCCAGCACCACCAGCACCGCCAGCGCCGTCGCGGTGTAGAAGTCGGGAATCAGGAAGGGCAGCGTGTGGCCAAGCCCGCCGACGGCGGTGGCAAGGCCGCACACACCGCCGCGAATCCAGGGTCGGCCGCGCCCGGTCAGGCTGCCGTCGTCGGAAAGCGCCTCGGCGAAGCCCATCGAGATGCCGGCACCGATGCTGGCGGCAAGCCCCACCAGGAACGTGTCCCACGGATCGCGGGTGGCGAAGGCAGCCGCGAACAGCGGTGCCAGCGTGCTGACGCTGCCATCCATCAGCCCCGCCAGCGCCGGCTGCACCACCTGCAGCACGAACAGTTTGCGCTCGGTTGCGCGTTCACCGGCGCGCGCCGCACCGGGCAGCACCAGCTGCTCGAGCCGCGCCGCGGCGGCTTCGTGGTGGCCTTCCTCGGCCGCCAGGTCTCCCAGCAGCTTGCGCACGCCGACATCGGTCGTGCGCGATGCCGCACGCAGATAGAAGCGCTGGGTCTCGGCCTCCATCGTGGCGGCCAGCGTGCGCACGGCGTCCATTCCCAGCGGGCGGTCGAGCCAGATCGGCTTGCGCTGTATGAACCCCCTTACATCGGCGCGGCGCACCAGCGGCAGGTGGCTGCCGAACCGCTGCTGGTAGAGATCAAGCAGCCGGCGCCGGTGCGTGTCCTCCTCGGCGGCCATGCCGTCGAACAGCGAGGCGCTGGCCGGGTAGCGCTCGCGCAGGTTCTCGGCGATGTCGCGGTAGATGTGCGCATCCTCCTCCTCGGCGCCGATGGCGAGCGCCAGCACCTCGCGCTCCGACAGTTCCGAGAAGTCCTTCATGGGCGGACCCTTTCACGATCCGCCGCAGTCCTCAAGCCGGCATCGGAAGTAATCACCGATGCGAATGCTTCGCATCGCAAGTCGCCACGCCGGCGATTGAGGGCACGAAGGTGAAGCCTTCGTGCGCCAGGTATCAGGCGCCGCGATGCGCCCGGCCGAGCCCGACATAGCTCACGGCGGTGCGGGCGAAGCGCGCTCGGTCCTCCTCGCTCAACACCCGCATCAGTTTCGCAGGCGCGCCGGCCCAGAGCTCGCCGGGGCCGATGCGCTTGCCGGGCGTCAGCAGCGCGCCGGCCGCCAGCATGCCGCCCGCCTCGATCACCGCGCCGTCGAGCACGGTGGCCCCCATCGCCACGAAGGCGCGGTCGTGCAGCGTGCAGGCGTGCACGATCGCGGCGTGGCCCACCGTCACGTCATCACCGATCACGGTCGGCATGTCGGGGTTCACATGGATGATCGTGCCGTCCTGGATGTTGCTGCGGGCACCGATGGTGATCGCAGCGGTATCGCCGCGCAGCACGCAGTGGAACCAGATGCCGGATTCCTCGCCGACCGTGACATCGCCGATCACCGCCGCGGTGGGGGCGATGAACGCCGATGGCGCGATGCGCGGCATCACGTTGCGGAAGGCAAAGAGCGGGCCGGGCATGGCGATCTCTCCTGGAACGGAAAAGGGGGGCACGCGGCCCCCCTTCAGGCACGTCGGGCCGGCCGGGCCAGCCTAGCGCTTCGAGAACTGGAAGCTGCGGCGGGCCTTGGCCTTGCCGTATTTCTTGCGCTCGACGACGCGCGGATCGCGGGTCAGGAAGCCGGCCGCCTTCAGGATGCGGCGCAGTTCCGGGTCGTAATTCACCAGCGCCCGCGACAGGCCGTGGCGCAGCGCGCCTGCCTGGCCGGAGAGTCCGCCGCCGGTCACCGTGCAGTAGACGTCGAAACTGTTGTAGCGGTCAGCCACCAGGAAGGGCTGGGCGATCAGCATGCGCAGCACGGGACGGGCGAAATACTGCTCGGCCGTCTTGCCGTTGATGCTCATCTTGCCCTTGCCCGGCGCGATCCAGACCCGCGCCACCGCGTCCTTGCGCCGGCCGGTGCCATAGGCGCGGCCCTGCGCGTCGCGCTTGGGCTGGCGGGCGGGTTCTTCCGCCTCGACGACCTGCTTCAGGTCGGCGAGCGAGGTCAAAACTTCGGCCATCTCAGGCAGCTCGCTTGTTCTTGGGGTTGAGCGCGGCGACATCGAGCGGCACCGGCTGGGCGCCCGCATGCGGGTGGGCCGGGCCCACATAGACGTGCAGGTTCTTCATCTGGCGCCGGGCCAGCGGCCCGCGCGTGATCATCCGCTCGACCGCCTTCTCGATCACGCTTTCGGGGTGCTTGCCGGCCAGGCGCTCGGCATAGGAACGGCCCTTGATGCCGCCGGGAAAGCCGGTGTGCCAGTAGAAATACCGGTCGGCCAGCTTGTTGCCGGTGATCTTGACCTTGTCGGCGTTCACCACCACCACGTGGTCGCCGCAATCGACGTGCGGGGTGAATTGCGGCTTGTGCTTGCCGCGCAGACGGTTGGCGATGATCGTCGCGAGGCGGCCCAGCACCACCCCTTCGGCATCGATCAGCACCCAGCCCTTCCGCACGGTCCCGGCATTGAGCGAGACGGTGGACTTCATCACGGTTGAGAATCCCTTGGTTGCGGCGCGGCATGTGCCGTGACGGCGGCGGAAAGTCAAGGCCATGCAAAGGATTCCGTGTTGCGGTAGCGTGTTACCGTCACCGATTGCCCTTGTTCCCGGCCGCCCCTAGCCTCTGGCCATGGCCCCTGCAAGCACGCCCGGCCGCCACGGCCTGGAGAGCCGCGTCACCGACTATGGCGACCGCGACTTCTCGCTCTATCTGCGCAAGTCGTTCGCGAAATCGATGGGCTACTCGGATGCGATGCTGGCAAAACCCATCGTCGGCATCGCCGACACGGCGAGCGACCTCAACAACTGCCACCGCACCGTCCCCGAACTGATCGAGGCGGCGAAGCGGGGCGCCCTGGCGGCGGGTGCGCTGCCGATGGCCTTTCCCACCATCTCGCTCTGCGAGCCGTTCGTCTCGCCCAGCACCATGCATCTGCGCAACCTGATGGCGCTGGATACCGAGGCGCTGCTCAACGCACATCCGCTGGATGCCGCCCTGCTGGTCGGCGGCTGCGACAAGACCGTGCCGGCCCAGCTGATGGCGGCGGCCAGCGCCGACCTCCCCGCGGTGTTGCTGGTGACGGGGCCGATGCTTGCCCAGAGGTTCGAGGGCGAGCGGCTTTCCGCCTGCACCGACTGTCGCCGCTACTGGGCACGCTACCGCGCCGGCGAGGTCGACGCCGCGAAGATTTCCCGCATCGAAGGCGCGCTGGCGACCACCGCCGGCAGCTGCGGCGTGATGGGTACGGCCAGCACCATGGCCTGCATCGCCGAAGCGCTGGGCATGATCCTTCCCGGCACTGCCGCCATCCCTGCCGTACATGCCGACCGCCTGCGCGCAGCCGAGGCGACCGGCGCGCTCGCCGCCCGGCTGAAACTGAGGCCCTCGCAGGTGATGACCGAGGCGTCGTTCGAGAACGCGCTCCGCGTGCTGCTGGCACTTTCCGGCAGCACCAACGCCATCGTGCACCTGGCGGCGCTGGCGGGGCGCCTCGGCTTCCCGCTCGACCTGCGACGATTCGATGCGCTCTCCGAAGAGACACCGGTGCTGGTCGACCTGAAGCCGACCGGCGAGGGCTACATGGAGGATTTCTTCGCCGCCGGCGGCATGGGGGGGTTGCTGCAGACGCTGCGGCCGCTGCTGCGCACCGATGCCGTCGCGGTCACCGGCGAGACCATGGCCGAGCGGCTCGAGCGCGAGCAGACTATCTTCATCGACCGCGCCGTGATCCGCACGCTTGATGACCCGATCTCGCCGGTGGGCGGGCTGGTCTCGCTGTTCGGCACGCTGGCCCCCCGCGGCGCCATCCTGAAGCGTGCCGCGGCGACGCCAGCCCTGTTCGAGGGCGAGCGCCGCGCCGTGGTGTTCTCCTCGCTCGCCGACCTTGCCGCCCGCATCGACGACCCCGCGCTCGACGTGACGGCGGAGGATGCGCTGGTCCTGCAGAACGCAGGGCCGATCGGCGCGCCCGGCATGCCCGAGGCCGGCTACCTGCCGATCCCGCGCAAACTGGCGCGGGCGGGTGTGAAGGACATGGTGCGGATTTCCGACGCGCGGATGAGCGGCACCGCCTTCGGCACCATCGTGCTGCACGTCGCGCCCGAGGCCGCCGCCGGCGGACCGCTGGCGCTGGTGCAGAGCGGCGACCGCATCAGGCTCTCGGTGCGCGACCGGCGGATCGACCTGATGGTCGAGGACGACGAACTCGGCCGCCGCCGCGAAGCCTGGCGGCCGCCGCCGACGCCCGCGCGCGGCTGGGACCACCTGTACGCCACCCAGGTCGGCCAGGCCGACGAGGGCGCCGACCTGAAATTCCTTCGCAAGGGACCCTGACCAGCCATGCCCGTGATCAACCGGATCGCCGAATTCCACGACCAGATGACCGCCTGGCGGCACGACTTCCACATGCACCCCGAGCTCGCCTTCGAGGAGCATCGCACCGCCGGCATCGTCGCCGACCGGCTCCGCGAATTCGGCGTCGACGAGGTGCATACCGGCATCGGCCGCACCGGCGTCGTCGGCGTGATCAGGGGCCGGCCCGGGGCGGGCACGATCGGGCTGCGCGCCGACATGGATGCGCTGCCGATCCATGAGGACACCGGCGTCGCTCATGCCAGCACGACGCCGGGCAAGATGCACGCCTGCGGCCATGACGGCCACACCACGATGCTGCTGGGGGCTGCGAAATACCTGGCCGAGACCCGCAATTTCGACGGCACCGTGCACCTGATCTTCCAGCCGGCCGAGGAGAATTTCGGCGGTGCCAAGGTGATGATCGACGAAGGCCTGTTCGAGCGCTTCCCCTGCGACGAGGTGTACGGCATCCACAACATGCCGAACACGCCGAGCGGCATCTTCGCCTGGAAGGTCGGGCCGATGATGGCAGCGGTCGGCAATTTCATCATCACCGTGAAGGGCCGGGGCGCACACGGCGCGTTCCCCCATCACGGGCTCGATCCGATCCCGGCGGCGGCCGCGATCGTGATGGCGCTGCAAAGCATCGTCGCGCGCAACCTCGATCCCCTGGAATCGGGCGTGGTCTCGGTCTGCGGTATGAAGGGGGGAGAGACCTTCAACGTCACGCCGCCTTCCGCCGAACTCCGGGGCACCACGCGCTGGTTCAGCCCGAAGGTCGGCGACCTGCTGGAGGAGCGGCTGACAATGGTCGCGAAGTCGGTGGCGCAAGGCATGGGCTGCACCGCCGATGTCTGGTACCAGCGCATGTATCCGCCCACGGTCAACCACGCCGACCAGACCGCGAAGGCGGAAAAGATCGCTGCCGAGATCGCCGGCGAGGCGCGCGTGCGCGAACTTCCCGCCCCGGTGATGGGCGGCGAGGATTTCTCGTTCATGCTGGAGAAGCGGCCCGGCAGTTTCCTGTATCTGGGCGGCGGCAGGACCGACAGCGACCCGAACGTGCACCACCCGAAATACGACTTCAACGACGAGATCCTGCCGATCGGCGCGAGCTATCTGGCACGCGTCGCGGAGCGGCTGCTGGGCGGGTAGCGGCGGCACCGGTGCCGGCGCGCGTGGCGGCGCCAGGGTGGTGCCGGTTGAGCCAGGTCATGCGCGGTTGATTGATATCAACCGCAATCGGCCGCCGGCGTGGCATCCTGGTCCGCTGCCGTGACCGCGACTGGCCGCGCGCCACAAGGAGCGTCGATGTGAGCAAGCCCGAGCCTCGCCCCGCACCCGACAGCGCCCGCTCGGCGCCGCGCTCCGACGCGACGGCAGACGCGACGGCAGACGGGACGGCAGACGGGGCATCCGGCGCGGTTGCGGGCGAGGCGGACGGCACGCACGCGATCGGCGAAGCCGCGGCCGAACCGGCCGACCTGCCGCCGCCGCGGGCGGGGCGCGCGCGCATCGCCGAAATG
>JADYYZ010000228.1 GCA_020853405.1 Acetobacteraceae bacterium | reverse complement strand
GTGTTGCTGGAGGACGGGTTCGCGCGCGAGGTGCGGATCAACCACAAGGGCTTTCCCGAGACGGTGCGGGCGCGCTGTGTCGTGGCGTCGTCGGGCGGGTTCCAGGGCAACCTGGACTGGATGCGCAAGTATTGGGGCGACGCCGTGGACAACTTCGTCATCCGCGGCACGCCCTATGCCAAGGGGCGGGTGCTGAAGAACCTGCTGGACCAGGGGGTGGCGCAGGTGGGCGATGCCACGCAGTTCCACGCCGTGGCGCTGGATGCCCGGGCGCCGCAATTCGATGGCGGGATCGTCACGCGGCTGGATTCGGTGCCGTTCTCGATCGTGGTGAACCGGGAGGGAAGGCGGTTCTATGACGAGGGCGAGGATGTCTGGCCCAAGCGCTACGCCATCTGGGGGCGCCTGATCGCCCAGCAGCCGGACCAGATCGCCTATTCCATCTGCGATGCGAAATCGGTGTCGCTGTTCATGCCCTCGGTGTTCCCGGCGATCACCGCCGGCAGCATCGGTGAGCTGGCGGGGAAGCTGGGGCTCGACCCGGCAACCGTGGAGGCGACGGTGCGGGAGTACAACGCGGCGGTGCAGCCGGGCGCGTTCGACGATCGCAAGCTGGATGGCTGCCGCACCCAGGGCGTGACGCCGGAGAAGACCAACTGGGCGCGCGCCATCGATACCGCGCCGTTCATCGGCTATCCGCTGCGCCCTGGCATCACCTTCACCTATCTCGGCGTGAAGGTGAACGAGCGGGCGCGGGTGCTGATGGAGGGGGGAAAACCCTCGGCCAACCTGTTCGCCTCGGGCGAGATCATGGCGGGGAATATTCTCGGCAAGGGCTATCTGGCGGGGTTCGGCATGACGATCGGCACGGTGTTCGGGCGGATCGCCGGAGCGGAGGCGGCGAAGCATGCGCGGAACTGACAGCGTAGCCGCGCGACGCGACCGCTGCAACACTCCAGCGGAGGCGGCGAAGCATGCGCGAAACTGACGCGATCGCCGAGGCGCGGCGCAACCTGGAAGTCTGCAACGCCTGCCGCTACTGCGAGGGCTACTGCGCGGTATTCCCGGCGATGGAATTGCGGCGGGAGTTCACCGCGCCGGACCTGGGCTACCTGGCCAATCTCTGCCATGGCTGCCGCGGCTGCTACTATGCCTGCCAGTATGCGCCGCCGCACGAGTTCGGCATCAACCTGCCGAAGGTCTTCGCCGAGATCCGCGACGAGAGTTATCGCGAGTACGCCTGGCCGCAGCCCATGGCCCGGCTGTTCGAGCGCAACGGCACCGTGGTCTCGGTCGCCGCCGCGTTGATGGTGGCGCTGGTGATGATCGGGGCTGCGCTGCTGGTCGCACCCGAGCGGCTGTTCGGCGCGCACCAGGGGGCCGGCGCGTTCTATGCCGTGATCCCGCACAACGTGATGGTGCTGCTGGGCGGGGCGACGTTCGGCTTCGCGCTGCTGGCGATTGCCGTCTCGGTGGTGAAGTTCCGCCATGCCATCGGCGGCGAGGGGCCGGTGGCCAAGCCGTTCGCCAAGGCGCTGCACGATGCGCTGACCCTGAAGAACCTCGGCGGTGGCGGGCATGGCTGCAACGACCGCGACGGCAGCTTCGGCACCACGCGGCGGCGATTCCACCATGCGCTGTTCTACGGCTTCATGCTGTGCTTCGCCTCGACCTCGATCGCCACGCTGTACCACTACGTGTTGCGGGAGCAGGCGCCCTATGGACTGCTGAGCCTGCCGGTGGTGCTGGGCACGGTCGGCGGCATCGGCATGACGATCGGGTGCGCCGGGCTGATCTGGCTGAAGGTGGTGGGCGATTCGGCGCCGGTGTCCCGCCGCCTGCTGGGGGCGGACTACGCCATGCTGGTGCTGCTGCTGCTGGTGGCGGTGACCGGGCTGGTGCTGCTGGCGGTGCGGGCCACGCCGGCGATGGGGATCACGCTGGCGATCCACCTGGGCTTCGTGCTGGCGCTGTTCCTGGCGCTGCCGTACAGCCGCATGGTGCATGGCGCCTATCGCCTGGTGGCCCTGTTCCGCGCGGCGCGGGAGCATTGAAACCGGGCAGGAGGGGAGTGTGATGGGTCAACCCGACCACGACGCCATCGTCATCGGCGCCGGCATGTCCGGGCTGTACCAGCTGCATCGCCTGCGCGAGCTTGGCATGAAGGTGCTGGTGCTGGAGGCCGGCAGCGGAGTGGGCGGCACCTGGTACTGGAACCGCTATCCCGGGGCGCGGTTTGATTCCGAGAGCTATTCCTATGGCTATTCCTGGTCGCAGGAATTGCTGGCGGAGTGGGACTGGAGCGAGCATTTCGCGCCGCAGCCGGAGACCGAGCGCTACCTGAACCACGTCGCCGACACGTTCGACCTGCGGCGCGACATACGCTTCGCCAGCCGCGTGGCCAGGGCGCACTGGGACGAGGCGGGACGGCAATGGTCGCTGGCGCTGACCGATGGCACGACGTTCACCGCGCGGTTCCTGGTCACGGCAATCGGCCCGTTGTCGGCACCGGTGGTGCCGCGGATTGCGGGGTTGGACGACTTCAAGGGCGAGGCCTATTACACCGCGACCTGGCCGAAGCATGCCGTGAGCTTTGTCGGCAAGCGCGTGGCGGTCATCGGCACCGGTGCCACCGGGGTGCAGACGATCCAGGAAGTGGCCAAGACGGCGGGCAGCCTGACGGTGTTCCAGCGCACGCCCAACTGGTGCGCGCCGCTGCTGAACCGGCCGATCCCGAAGGCGGAGATGGCGGCCATTCGCGCCGGCTATCCCGCGCTGTTCGAGCGGTGCCAGCAGACGTTCGGGGGGTTCATTCATACCGCCGATCCGCGCGCCACCTTCGAGGTGAGCCGCGAGGAGCGCGAGGCGTTCTGGGAGAAGCTGTACAACGAGCCCGGCTTCGGCATATGGGTGGGCAACTTCAGCGATGTGCTGGTGGACCGTGCGGCGAATGCCGAGCTCAGCGAATTCGTCGCGCGCAAGATCCGCGGGCGGGTCAGGGACCAGGCGGTGGCCGAAAAGCTGATCCCGAAGAACCACGGCTTCGGCACCCGGCGCGTGCCGCTGGAGACGCGGTACTACGAGGTCTACAACCAGCCCAATGTGCGCCTGGTGGATATCACGGAAACGCCGATCGAGCGGATCACGGCGTGTGGCCTGCGCACCAGCGCCGAGGCGTTCGCGTTCGATGTCATCATCTATGCGACCGGCTTCGACGCGGTGACCGGCAGTTTCGATCGCATCGATATCCGCGGCACCGGCGGCCGGCGCCTGTGCGACAAATGGGCGGGCGGGCCGCAAACCTTCCTGGGCGTGCAGGTGGATGGCTTCCCCAACATGATGATGCTGATGGGACCGCACACCGCCTTGGGCAACCTGCCACGCAGCATCGAGTACAATGTCGAATGGGTGACCCGTTTGCTCGCCTTCCTGCGCAGCCGCGGCCATACCCGTGCCGAGGCGACGGCCACGGCGGTGCAGGCCTGGACCGAGCACGTGAAGGCGATGGGCCAGGGCCTGTTGTCCAACGAGGTCGATTCCTGGATGACCGGCGTGAACCGCAACGTCGCGGGCAAGGATGTGCGCATCATCGCCCGCTACAGCGGCACCGCGCCGGAGTACCGCAGGCACTGCGACGCGGTTGCCGCCGGCGGATACCGGGAACTGGCGCTGGGATAGCTATCCGCCGGCGGCGCGGGCGCGCATCTCGTCGCTGGGCCGCCGGTCGGGCGCCTGGGCATAGACCGTCACCGCGGCCAGCAGCACCACGCACATGAAGCCGAACAGCGTGCGATAGGCGATCTCGCTGCGGCTGCCGTCGGCCATGGGCAGAAAGGCGCCCAGGATCATGCCCGACAGGCTCTGCATGCAGGCCACCCCGAGCATCACCGAGGTGTTCATGGTGGACATGCCGCGGCCGATCAGGTGGTCGGGGAAGATCGCCCGGCCATGGGCCATGATCATGGTGCTGCTGGCGCTGACGAAGCCGATTGCCAGGATGGCGGCAATGGCCAGCCAGGCCGGCGGCTGGGCCAGCAGCGCCAGCGCGGCCAGGATGGCGGCGATCGCCAGCGTGCCGGCCACCGCGATCCACTTGCGCGTGTCCAGCACCCGGTCCAGCG
>JADYYZ010000227.1 GCA_020853405.1 Acetobacteraceae bacterium | reverse complement strand
TGGAGAACCTCGACGAGATCCCCGCGCGGCCTGATCGCTCGAAGCTGGGCTACTACCTCTCCCGCGTGCAGGCGATCCGCGACTGGTGCTCGGCGGTCGAGGAGGAGGCGCACGCGACGATGCTGCGTGGCGAGAAGGTCGACGGCTACAAGCTGGTGATCGGCCGGCAGGGTGACCGCAAGTTCTCCGACCCGCAGGCCGCCGGCACGTTCCTGATCTCGCACGGGTTGTCGCGCGAGAAGGTCTACGAGACCAAGCTGCGCAGCCCCGCGCAGGTCGAGAAGCTGCTCCCGAAGGAGGTGCGGCCGCTGCTCGCCGATTACATCACGCGCTCGCCGGGTTCCCCGACGATCGCCCCCGAATCCGATCCGCGGCCGGCTTACACCGGACCGAGCGCGGACGGACTGCAGGATCTGACGGAAGCGTCGGACCTGATCTGAAACCCAGTGAACGAGGTAAACGAGATGGAATCCAAGAAGTTCGTCGAGAAGAAGGTCATCATCAAGAACGCGCGCCTGTCCTACCCGGCGCTGTGGCACCCGAAGGCGCCGCCGGCCGGGGGCGAGGGCGCGCCGCGCTACAGCGCGACGCTGATCCTCGATCCCGACAACCCGTCGGTGGCCGAACTGCAGGCGGCCGCCAAGGAGGTCGCCAAGGAGAAGTGGGGCGCGAAGGCGGATGCGATCCTCGCCGGCATCAAAGAGAAGGGCGCGGTCTGCTTCGGCCGCGGCGAGACCAAGACCAACCGCGACGGGGAAGTTCCCGAGGAGTTGCGCGGGAAAATCTGGGTCAACGTCGGGCGACCCGAGAAGAACGGCCCCCCGCTGGTGGTCGACCGCGACCCGAGCGTGACCCTGACCGAGGCCTCGGGCCGGGTCTACGGCGGCTGCTACGTGAACGCAGTCGTGCGCATCTGGCCGCTGGATATGCCCAACGTGCAGCGGCGCATCGTGGCCGCACTGGACACGATCCAGTTCGTGCGCGACGGGGACGCCTTCGGCGGCGGCCGCGCTCCGACTGCGGACGGTCTCGACGACCTCTCGCAGGAGGACGAGGGCGCCGGGGCCACTGCGGACAGCCTGCTCTGATGGGGTAGCGGGCGCTATTCACGGGTAGCGCCCGCTGCCGCCCGCCACATGACCACAAAGCGCCCCACCCCGCAGTACGACGAGTCGATCGTCCAGCGAATCGACCCCGCGCCGGCCGAGCCCCGCGACCAGCACGATCCGCACCGCTGGTCGGGAGGGTTCTTCAGGCCCGGCCGCCGGGTCAGCGACCCCGGCGAATCGGACGGCGATCCGTTCAACCTCGGCAGCGTAACGAAATGACGACGCTTTTTCTGGACACGGAAACATTCAGCGAGACGCCCATCAAGAACGGGACGTTCCGCTACGCGGCCGACGCTGAGGTGCTCGTGGTCGCCTACGCGATCGACGAAGGCCCCGTGCAGGTCTGGGATGTGACGTCGGGCGATCGGATGCCGGCCGACCTCGGTCGCGCGCTCGCCGACCGGCGCGTGCCGATCACTGCCCACAACGCGCAGTTCGATGCGAACGTGCTGCACCTCGCGAAGAACAGCGACGAGCTGATGCGCGCCGCTGGCGAGCACATTGAGCGGTGGCGCTGCACGATGGCGCAGGCCCTCTCCCACAGTCTGCCGGCGAAACTCTCCGCGTTGGGCGCGGTCCTGCACCTGCCTGCGGAGATGCTCAAGGACGAGGGCGCGGACCTCATCCGACTCTTCTGTATGCCTCTGCGCACGGGCGACTTGGCGCGGGCCACCTCCAAGACGCATCCCGAGCAGTGGCAGCGGTTCCTGCGCTACGCCGGGCAGGACATCGTCGCCATGCGCGAGTGCGCGCGGCGGATGCCGAACTGGAACTGGCAAGCGGGCGACATCGACTGCTGGCATCTCGACCAGCGGATCAACCGCCGCGGCTTCGCGGTTGACGTCGACCTCGCCGAGGCGGCGATCGACATCTGCTCGCGCGAGGCCAAGGACAACGCCGCCAAGGCCGAGATGCTCACCGGCGGCACCGTGGAGAAGGTCACCCAGCGCGACCGGCTGATGAAGCACGTGCTGCTGGAGCACGGAGTCGACCTCCCCGACCTGCGCGCGACCACGGTGGAACGCCGCATCGAAGACCCGGACCTGCCGTGGGCGGTGCGCGAGTTGCTCTCCCTGCGCCTGTCGGGGTCCAAGAACAGCATCTCGAAGTACCGCAGCGCGATACGCGCGGTGAGCGTCGACGGGCGCCTGCGCGGCGCCCTGCAATTCCGTGGCGCGAGCCGCACCGGGCGCGACGCCGGGCGCCTCTTCCAACCCCAGAACCTGCCGCGCCCGAAGCACAAGGCGGCGATCGTCGAGACATGGATCGGGGCCGCCAAGGCCGGCTTCACCGGTCTGCTGGGGTTCGACGATGTGCAGCTTGCCGGCGACGCGCTGCGCGGTCTGATCGTGCCCGGCGCGGGGCGGAAGATCGTGCAGGCGGACTTCGCGAACATCGAAGGCCGACTGGTCGCGTGGTATGCGGGCGTGCAGTGGAAGCTGCAGGCCTTCCGCGACTTCGACGCCGGCACTGGGCCCGACCTCTACCGGGTCACCGCCGGACGTGTCTTCAACAAACCGGTCGCCGCAGTGACCGACGAGGAGCGGCAGATCGGCAAGGTGGACGAACTGGC
>JADYYZ010000226.1 GCA_020853405.1 Acetobacteraceae bacterium | reverse complement strand
GCCTTCGCCTTGGCGGGGTTGTAGTCGTAGCGCACCGCCGCTTCCTGGTCGCAGCCGAACTGCGTCGGGTAGCAGGGCGCGGCAGGCACGCGGCTGCCGCCCTGCACCAGCTGGCGGGCGATCTGTTCGAGGTCGAGCGCATGCCAGACCGCCTGGCGGACCTTCTGGTGGGTCAGCGGGTTGCCCGCACCGCTGCGGCCGGCGGCGTCCATCTGCAGGAAGCCGACGCGCATCGATTCCTGGCGCACCGCCTGCAGCATCGGCATGCGGCTGACCTGGTCGAACTGGTCGGCATTGAAGTTCCAGATGAAGTCGGCGCGGCCGGCCAGCAGCTCGGTCATCTCGGTCGCGGCGTCCGGCACGAAGCGGACGGCGAGCTTGCCGATCGCGGGCCTGCCCTTCGGGCTGTCCGCGTAGTAGTCGGCGAACCGCTCGAAATCGACCCGCCCGGCATCGACCCGGGTGATGCGGTACGGCCCGCAGCCCACCGGGGCCTTGGCATACTGTTCGGGGCCGACGCGCTTGCGGTAGGCGGCCGGCCAGATCGGCGTGACCAAGGTGAGGAATTCGAGCGCCGCCGGGCTGGGGCGCTTGGTGATCACGCGCACCTTGAAATCATCGACCTTCTCGGCGCGCGCGATCCAGTTGTAGTTCGACGGCGTCGAGACCCGGCTGTCGTCGGCCGAGACGGTGTTCAGCGTGTAGGCCACGTCCTCGGCAGTGAACGGATCGCCGTTGTGGAATTTCACGCCGCGGCGCAGGTCGAACTCGATCGTGAGGTCGTCGATCTGGCGCCAGGCGGTGGCCAGCAGCGGCTTGTGGTCGAACGTGTCCGGGTCGCGGTACAGCAGGTTGTCCCACGCCTGGTGCGCCAGCACGAGGCCGGTACGCAGCTGGTTGTAGTAGGGGTCGATGTTGGTCACGGCGTCGCGGAGCACGATGCGCAGCGTGTCCTGCGCCTTCTGCGCGTGTGCCTCGTCGGGCCGGCCGATCGCAAACAGGGCGGGCGTGGCCGCGGCGGCGCCCAGCAGGGTGCGGCGGGTTGTCATGCTGAAGGTCTCCCTAGCCTTGTTGTGGGCGAAGCATAGGCGCCGTCCTGGCCGGGCGACAACACCCGCGCGCCCTACTTGCCGACCGCCCGCATCACGCCGACGCTGCGCTCGACCAGCACCACCAGGCACACCGTGATCACGATCAGCACCACCGACAGTGCGGCGATCTGCGGGTCGGTGCGGAACTCGACATAGCGGAAGATCTCGACCGGCAGCGTCGAAAGCCGCGGCCCGGTCAGGAACAGCGACAGCACCACCTCGTCGAAACTGACCAGGAAGCACAGCGCGCCGGCGCCGGTGATGCCGGGCAGCATCAGCGGCAGCGTGACGTAGCGGAAGGTCCGCCAGGGGGTGGCGCCCAGTGTCAGCGCGGCTTCCTCGGCATCGCGCTTGAGGGTGGAGAGCGCCACCGCGGTGATGCGCACGACATAGGGCAGGGCGACGCACAGATGCGCAAGGATCAGCCCCTGATAGGTGGCGACCAGGCCGGCGCGCACGAACACCAGCAGGATGGCAAGCCCAAGCACGATCGCGGGCAGCAGCAGCGGCGCGGTCAGCAGCGCCAGTATCGCATCGCGGCCGGGGAAATTGCCGCGCACGATCGCATAGGCGGCCGGCACCCCGGCCGAAAGCCCGATCGCGGTGACCGACAACGCGATCATCAGGCTCGCCTGTGCCGCGGTGCCGAAGGTGGCGTTGCGCACCACCTCGCCGTACCAGCGGA
Source organism: Acetobacteraceae bacterium (assembly GCA_020853405.1). Lineage (GTDB taxonomy): Bacteria > Pseudomonadota > Alphaproteobacteria > Acetobacterales > Acetobacteraceae > JADYYZ01. The sequence goes on along the minus strand of JADYYZ010000226.1, from coordinate 966 downwards.
ACCCCCAGGCCGAGGGCGGGAAACTCAGGAACGGGTCGGCCGAGAAACTGATCACGATGGTGATCAGCAGCGGGCTCAGCAGGAAGCAGTACAGCACCACCACCAGCGCCCGGAACAGCAGGGTGGAGACCCTCATAGCGACACCACCCGCATCAGCCGCCCGTACGCCACCAGCGTGATCCCGAACAGCACCAGCATCAGCATGCTGATGGTCGCCGCCAGCGGCCAGTTCAGCGTCATCATCGCCGCCTCGTAGATCTCGGTCGCCAGCGTGAACACCCGGCCGCCGCCCAGAAGGCGCGGCGTGACGAACGAGCTCACGGCCAGCACGAAGCACAGCAGGCTGCCCAGCATGATGCCGGGCAGCGACAGCGGCAGCGTGACATGGAAGAAGGTGCGCAAGGGTGTCGCCCCCAGCGTGCCGGCCGCTTCCTCGGCGGCGCGGTCGAGCTGGCCGAAGCCGGCGATCAGCGCCAGCGCCATGTAGGGGGTCAGGATCTCCGTGAGCCCGATCGCCGCCCCCAGGAAATTGTTCGACAACTGCAGCGGTGCCGCGGTGATGCCGAGCCATAGCAGCAGCGAGTTCACCGGCCCGGAATCGCCCAGCAGCACGATCCAGCCATAGGTGCGCACCACGCCCGAGACCAGCAGCGGCGAGATCGTCAGCACCGCGAGCGGCCCCCGCCAGGGGCTTTCCCAGCGGAACAGGAACAGCGCGATCGGATAGGCGATCAGCAGCGCCGTCAGCGTCACGATCGCCGACAGCAGCAGTGTCGTGCCGATCACCTCCCAGTAGAACCCGTCGGCCAGGAAATCGGCGTAGTTCACCAGCGTCACGGTCTCGACGATCGCGCCGCCCGGCTGCGTGGCGTTCAGCGACATCCGCGCAAGGGTCGCGACCGGCAACAGGAACGCCACCGCCAGCACGACCAGTGCGGGCGCCAGCAGCAGCCCCGACAGCAGTCG
>JADYYZ010000225.1 GCA_020853405.1 Acetobacteraceae bacterium | reverse complement strand
CGCGCGCCCCGCATGCCGGCGATTCCAGCCCTGGCCGATCTGCTCTAGCCTTGGCCCCGTGCTGTCACCGCAACGCGCCGCGCTCAAGGATCCCTCCTCCCCGCCGCCGCGCCGCGTCGCCGCGCTGCGTGGCGCGCGACGCATCTGGGCGATCGGCGCCGTCCATGCCGAGGCGGTGCATCTCGCGCGGCTGCACGCGCGGCTGGAAACCAGGGTCTGGCAGGGCGACCGGGTGGTCTATCTCGGCAACGTTCTCGGGCTTGGCACCGACGTCGCGGCGACCGTCCGCGAGCTGCTGCTGTTCCGCCGCGCCGTGCTGGCACGGCCCGGCTTCGAGCCGGAGGATGTGGTGGTCCTGCGCGGCGCACAGGAGCAGATGCTGACCCGCACGCTGGAATTGCAGTTCGCCGAGGGGCCGGCCGCGGCCGAACAGGCGCTTGCCTGGATGGGCCAGCACGGGCTGGCGCCGACGCTTGCCGCCTATGGCACCTCGCTTGCCGAGGGCCTGCGCATCGTCCGCCAGGGGCCGATGGCGATCGGCCGCTGGACGGCGGCGATCCGGGCGCGAATCCGCGACCTGCCGGGGCACGACCCGCTGCTGGCCGGGCTGTCGCGGGCTGCCATCACGGTGCCGCTCGACCTCGCCGGCGAGGCGCCGGGGATGCTGATGGTCGCCTCCGGGCTTGACCCCGACCGTCCCTTCGCCGAGCAGGGCGATGCGTTCTGGTGGCGTCCCGACGGCTTCCTCAGGGTGGCGAACGGCATCACCGGTGCCGGCGGGGAGGCAGCCGGCTGGGCAGGTTTCGCGCGCATCGTGCGCGGCCTCGATCCCGCCGGCGGCGGGCTGGCCGAGACCGACTATACCGTCACGCTCGATGCCGGGTGCGGGCGCGGCGGCGGCCTCGCGGCCGGCCTGTTCGCCCCCGATGGCGCATTGCTGGAACTGATCGAAGTCTGATCAGCCGCGCCAGACGGCGTTGCCCTCGCCCGATCCGCGCCATAGGCTTGAAGCCAGCAGCTCCAGCAGGTGAGGGACCACCGGCATGACCTTCCGTGATCGATGCAGGGCCGCCACCGCAGCGGCCGCGGCCCTGCTCGCGCTCGCAACCCCGGCCGCGGCGCAGAGCGTGCTTCGCTACGCCTCCTCGGCCGAGCCGCGCACCCTCGATTCGGTGGTGAACTGGCTGTCCGTCACCCACCAGCACTCCTACCTCGTCTACGACAACCTCTACACGCTCGATTCCCAGTACCGTCCGCAGCCGCAGATGGTGGAAAGCGCCACCAAAGGGGCCGACGGCACCAGCTGGACGCTGACGCTGCGCGAGGGGCTGAAATTCCACGATGGCGCGCCGGTCACCTCGGCCGATGTCATCGCCTCGATCCGCCGCTGGGCTGCCCGCGATACCGCCGGGCGCAAACTGGTCGAGCTCGGCATGCAGCTCGAGGCGGTCGATGCGCGGCGCTTCACCGTGAAACTCTCGGCCGATACGCCGCTGCTGTTCGAAGCCTTCGCCAAGCCGACCGCGACCGGCCTGTTCATCATGCGCGCCGCCGATGCCGCGACCGACCCGATGCGCCCGGTCGAGCAGATCGTCGGCTCGGGCCCGTTCCGCTTCGTGCGCGAGGCATACCGGCCGGGCGATCGCCTGGTCTACGAGCGCAACCGCGAGTACCGGCCGCGCGCCGAGCCGGCCGATTACTTCTCGGGCGGCAAGGTGGTGAAGGTCGATCGCGTCGAGTGGCTGGTGCTGCCGGATTCGGCGACCGCGATCGCCTCGCTCCGCACCGGCGAGCTCGACATCTACGAAACCCCGCCGCGCGACCTCCTGCCGGTGCTGGAGCGCAACCGCGACATCGTGGTGGCGGTGCACGGCAAGTTCGGCCAGATCGGCTTCCTGCGCCCCAACCACCGCCAGCCGCCGTTCGACAACGTGCTGGCGCGCCGGGCGCTGGCGCTGCTGGTCGACCAGGCCGACTTCATGGCGGTGGCCGCCGGCGCCGACGGCAAATACTGGAGCCGCTGCTACAGTTTCCTTGCCTGCGGCGGCCCGAACGAGAACCAGGCCGCCACCGACTGGATGCGGAGCGTGCGGATCGACGAAGCCAGGCGCCTGTTCCGCGAGGGCGGCTATGCCGGCCAGCCGATCGTCATCATCGCGCCGGGCGACAACGAGATCATCAAGGGCTTCGGCACCATGGCGGCCGAACGGCTGCGCGAGGCGGGGCTTGCCGTCGATATCCAGTACATGGACTTCGCGACCATGATGTCGCGCCGCAACCGCCAGGATGCGCCCGCGCAGGGCGGCTGGAACATCTTTCCGATGTGGTCCTACGGCTTCGAGCTCGACAACCCGGTCGGCAGCGTCGCGCTGTCGGCCAGCTGCACCGATGCCTCGTACGCCGGCTGGGCCTGCTCGCCCGCGATCGAGGCGCTGAAGAACGCCTGGGCCAAGGAAAGCGACCCGGCACGGCGCCAGGAGATCGTCGCCCGAATCCAGGCCGAGGCGGCCGAGCTGGTGCCGATCGTGCCGGTCGGCCAGTTCTTCGCCCCGGTCGCCTATCGCCGCAATGTCACCGGCCTGCTCTCCACGCCGTTGCCGGTGTTCTGGAACGTGGAGAAGCACTAGCCGCGCTGCTTCGGTGGCCGACGCCGCGATCCCGCCCTCCGCGCCCAGGTTCGACATCGTCATCCTGGGCGGCGGCTCGGCCGGTTGCGTGCTGGCGGCACGGCTGAGCGAGGACCCGGGGCGGCGCGTATTGCTGGTCGAGGCGGGGCCCGATCTCCGCGAAGGCAGGGTGCCGCCGGAGATCGCCTCGGCCTACCCGGGCCGCGCCTTCTTCAACGCAGGCTTCCTCTGGCCGGGCCTCAGCGCCCGGATGGGGGCGCCGTTCTCCAACAGCGAACCCCCGACCGAACGCCCGTACGAGCAGGCGCGCATCCTGGGCGGCGGCTCCGCCATCAACGGCATCGGCGCCAACCGCGGCGCCCCCGCCGATTATGCGGAGTGGGAGGCGGCAGGCGCGCGGGGCTGGGGCTGGAACGACGTGCTGCCGTTCTTCCGCAAGCTCGAATCCGATGCCGACTTCGGCGACGACCCGGTGCTGCACGGCAACGATGGGCCGTTGCCGATCCGCCGCGTCCCGCGCGCGGCGCACACGGCCTTCATCCGCGCCGTCGAGGCGGCGCTCAATCGCCAGGGTTTCGTGAGCCGCGCCGACCAGAATGGGGCGTGGGAGGACGGCGTCTATCCGATCGCGGTCAATCTTGATGCCGCGAACCGGCGGGCCTCGGTCGCCACCGCCTATCTGACGGATGCGGTGCGACGGCGCCCCAACCTCGCGATCTGGACCGGCACGCGCGCCCGGCGTCTGATCGCCGACGGAAGACGGATCATCGGCGCCCGCCTGGAGCGGGGCGGCGAGGCGCTGGAGGTCGGCGCCGGGCGGGTGATCGTGAGCCAGGGCGCGCTGCAATCGCCGGCGATGCTGATGCAAAGCGGCATCGGCCCGGCGCGCCACCTGGCGGCGGTCGGGGTTCCGGTGCTGGCCGACCGCGCCGGCGTCGGGCGCAACCTGCAGGAGCACCCCTCGATCGGGGTTTCTGCCTGGCTGCGGCCCGGCGCGCGCCTGCGCGACCGGGGCAGCTACCACATCCAGGGCATCTTCCGCTGGTCCTCCGGCCTTGAGGGCACAGCTGCCGGCGACATGCACACGGCGCTCAACACCCGGTCCGGCTGGCACGCGGTGGGATCGCGGATCGGCTCGCTGTTCTCCTGGGTGAACAAGTCGTATTCGCGCGGGCTGGTCGAGCTCGCCTCGCCCTCACCCGAGGTGCCGCCGCGCATCGACTTCCGGCTGCTGTCCGACGAACTCGACCTCGCGCGGCTGGCCCAGGCGTTCCGGCTGGCGGCGGCGACCATGCAGGATGCCGGGCTTTCCGCGGTGGTGCAGGACGTGTTCCCCTCGACCTATTCGACCAGGGTCAAGGAACTGCTGCGGCCGACGCGCCGCAACGCGGTGCTGACCGCGATCGCCGCACCGGTGATGGACCGCGTTTCCTATGCGCGCGAGAAGATCCTGGCGATGGCGCAGGAGGGAACGGCGTCGCTCGAGCTGCTGGTCGCCGACGACGTCGCGCTCTGCGCCCATCTGCGCCGCCATGTCGGCGGGGTGTGGCACCCGTGCGGCACCTGCCGGCTGGGCGAGGCGGACGACCCCGCCGCCGTCTGCGCGCCGGATGGCGGGGTGATCGGTGTCGAGGGGCTCAGCGTCTGCGATGCCTCGCTGATGCCGACCATTCCATGCGCCAACCTGAACGTGCCGGTGCTGATGATCGCCGAGAAGATTTCTGCCGGACTGCGGGCGTAGGGGCCGGAGAAAAGGAAAGGCCCGGAGGTTTCCCCCCGGGCCTTGGCTCATTCCCCTGCTGGTGGAGGCTACTGCTGGCGGTTGCCGAGCAGGCTCAGCAGCAGCTGGAACAGGTTGACGAAGTTCAGGTAGAGCGCCAGCGCGTCGAACACCGTGCGCTTGGCAGCGACCTCGGTGCCCTCGGCATAGGCGAAGGCGACGTAGTCGCTCTTGATGCGCTGGGTGTCGAAGGCGATCAGGCCGACGAACACCACGACGCCGATGATGCTGATCGCGAATTGCAGCGCGGTGGAGGCGATGAACAGGTTCACGAGGCTCGCGATGATGATGCCGAACAGGCCCATCATCATGAAACTGCCCATCTTCGTCAGGTCGCGCTGGGTGGTGTAGCCCCAGATGCTCATCGCCGCGAACATGCCGGCGGTGATGAAGAACACGCGGGCCACCGACGCGCCGGTATAGATCAGGAACAGGTTCGACATGCTGAGGCCCATCGCGGCCGCGAACAGCCAGTACAGCAGCTGCGCGGTCGAGGCCGACAGGCGGTTGATGCCGAACGACAGAACCAGCACGAACGCAAGCGGCGACAGGATCGCCGCCCAGCCCAGCAGGGTCGGCGCCAGCGCCACGCCACGCGGCGTCGGCACCATCTGCCAGAACAGCGCGGACAGCGCCGGCGTGCTGGCGACAACCAGGGCGACGACGCCGGTCAGCAGCAGGCCGGACGCCATGTAGTTGTAGACGCCAAGCATGTATTTCCGCAGGCCGACATCAAGTGCCGCCTGGTCGGCACGCGGAACGGCAACGCTGCCGACCGCGTAGCGATTCTCGGGCCCGAGAGCCATGAGCGCAAAACCCCCTTTTATAGGTTCCGGCCGGAACCATCCCGGCCTGGAGATTGCGCCGACCAATATGGGGATTCCGCTGCCCGACTCAAGCGGAATCGGGCGATATCAATCCGCTCAACCGGCTACGCCGCGCTGTTCAGCATCGTCGCGCAACCGGCGCTCGTAGTGGCGATAGTATTTCCGCGTCACCTGGTCGGTCTTGACCACCACGCAGACGTCCGTCGTGTTGAACTGGTGGTCGATCACGGCGCCGGCGCCGACCCAGCCGCCCAGCCGCAGATAGCCCTTGATCAGCGGCGGCAGTGCAGTCAGCGCGGTGCGGTGGTTCACGCTTTCGGGCGGCAGCCGGCACATCTCGACATAGCGGTCCGGCAGGGCATGCGGCCGCAGCGCCTCGGGGGCCAGGTGCGCGAGTGCCAGATAGGTCAGCGGCACCGCCAGCCGATCGGGGTCGGTGCCGGGCAGGCTCGCGCAGCCGAACATCAGGTCGATGCCGAAGTGGAAGACATAGGCCGTGATGCCCTGCCACAGCAGCTGCATGGTCGGGCGCGTGCGATAGGGTGCCGCCACGCACGACCGGCCGAGCTCCAGCACCTGGCCGGGAAAGGCCAGGATCGGGCTGATGTCGTATTCGGCCGCCGAGTAGAAGCCGCCGAGGCGCTCGGCCGCCTCGCGCCGGATCAGGCGATAGGTGCCGACGACCGCGTCGGGCCCGCTGCCGCGGGCGTGGTCGAGCACCAGCAGATGATCGGCCACGGCATCGAAGGCGTCGGCATCGAGCCCCGAGGAAAGGGCCTCGGGCGAGGGCTTCGCCCCCAACTCCGTATAGAACACGCGATAACGCAGCGCCTGGCCGGCGCGCACCTCGTCGGGCGTGCGCGCAAGCCGCACCTCGTGCGTGCCGGATGCGACCTGGACCGGGGCGGCGGCCGCGGCCGGGGCGCGGTGCCCGGCGGCGGCCCGCGTCGCGTGTTCAGACGGCACGGCCGCGATCTTGCGCCGGCCGGGGCGCCGCGCCGGCCGCCGCCGCCCGCCCGCGGGTCGCCGGCCGCGCCTGTTCGCCCGCAGTCTTGCGGCCATAGAGTTCCAGCCGCTTGCCGACCAGGTCGAAGCCGAGCCGTTCCGCGATCTTCGCGATCGCTGCCTCCACCCCGGGGTCCTTGAACTCGATGACCTTGCCGTTGTCGACATCGATCAGGTGGTAGTGGTGGCCGCGATCCGTCGGGTCGTAGCGCGAGCGCCCGCCGCCGAAATCACGCCGCTCCAGGATGCCGCGCTCCTCCAGCAGGCGGACGGTGCGATAGACGGTGGCGATCGAGATTTTCGCGTCGATCACCAGTGCCCGGCGATAGAGTTCCTCGACATCAGGGTGATCGGTGGCCTCGGACAGCACGCGCGCAATGGTCCGGCGCTGGCCGGTCATCTTCAGGCCCTGGTCGATGCACGCCTTCTCGATGCGCGACTGCGTCATGCCGGCGCATTATAGACCGATGCGGCCGGCGGGTGCGATTCCTGCGCCCCGGCCGCCCGGCCCGGCCCGATCGCCGCTCAGCCGCGCGACCGGCCGCGCGGCTTGGTGCCGAGGCCGATCTTCTTGGCCAGCGTCGAGCGGTGCCGGGCGTAGTTCGGCGCCACCATCGGATAGTCGGCCGGCAGGGAAAACATCTCGCGATACTGTTCGGGAGTCAGGTTATAGGCGGTCTTCAGGTGGCGCTTCAGCATCTTCAGCTTCTTGCCGTCGAGAAGGCAGATCAGGTGGTCGGGGTGGATACTGCGCTTGACCGGCACCACCGGCTGCGGCCGCTCGGGCTGGGCGGGTTCGCGGCCGACATTGGACAGCGTGCGATAGACTTCCTGGATCAGCCCGGGAAGGTCGGACAGCGGCACCGAATTGTTGCTGACATGCGCGGAGACGATTTCTGCCGTGAGTTCCAGCAGTTCGCTGCCGCCCTGTGCCTGGTCTGCCATACCCGCATATCCTTTGCCCTGGCGTTCTGATGATGGCACGCATATACTCATTCCGACGACAGATTCGCAATGACCTGCAAGTCCCGCCCGAACGAAATTTCTGCCCGGGATTTGCCGGTCGATCCGGTCGATCTCGACATTACGGCGCTCTCCTGCCCGATGACCTTCGTGCGTGTGCGGCTGCTGCTGGACCGTCTTGCGTCCGGGGCGGTGGCATCGGTGCGCCTCCGTGGTGCCGAACCGCACACCAACATCCCGCGCCAGCTCGGCCGGCTTGGCCATGCCGTGCTGTCGTTCGTTCCCGAGGACCCGGCGCGGCCGACGCCGGATGCGGTCTGGCGGCTCAGTTTCCGCAAGGGCTGAGCGGGCGGCGCAGCAGCAGCGCGTCGGTGCCGTCGGCGTAGTAGCGCGGGCGGCGGCCGACGCCTGCAAATCCCGCCGCCGCGTAAAGTGCGCGCGCAGCACGGTTGCCCTCGGCCACCTCCAGGAACATTTCCCGCGCCCCGGCCGCGCCAGCCTCTGCCATTGCCTGGTCGAGCAGCCGGCGGCCGAGCCCATGCCGGCGCGCCACGGGCAGCACCGCGAGCATCAGTATCTCGGCCGAATCGGCGGCGGTCCGTGCCAGCACGAAGCCGTCCGGGGTCGCGATCGCGAATGCGCCTGGCATCGCCAGCATCCGGCAGAAGGCATCGCGGCTCCAGCCGTGCCCGGGTTCGGCGCGGTCGTGCAGCGCGGCCAGCAGCGGCGCGGCATCGGCACCGCGAAGCAGCGTCATCCGGCCCGGCCGAACAGGTCGTCGGCGTAGATCGGGGTGGCGGGGCGGGGCG
>JADYYZ010000224.1 GCA_020853405.1 Acetobacteraceae bacterium | reverse complement strand
GGATCTTCCCGCGCGTCGTCTCGACCCCGGCGACCGCGCCATCGACGACCTCGATGCCGGTCACCTCGCACCGGTCGATGATATCGACGCCGCGGTCGCTGGCGGCCTTGGCGAAGCCCCAGGCCACGGCGTCGTGGCGGGCGGTGCCGCCGCGCGGCTGCAACAGGCCCCCCATCACCGGGAAGCGGGCGTTGTCGAGGTCGATCAGCGGGCAGTAGCGGCGCACGCCCTCGCGATCGAGCAGTTCGGCGTCGATGCCGGAAAGCCGCATGGCGTTGCCGCGGCGGGCGGCGGCGTGGCGCTGCGCATCGGAATGGAACAGGTTGAGCACGCCGCGCTGGCTCATCATCACGTTGAAGTTGAGGTCCTGCTCCAGCCCTTCCCACAATTTCAGGCTGTGTTCGTAGAAGTGGTGGTTTTCCGGCAGCAGGTAGTTGCTGCGCACCAGCGTGGTGTTGCGCCCGGTATTGCCCTGGCCGATCAGGCCGCGCTCCAGCACCGCGACGTTGGTGATGCCGTGCACGCTGGCGAGATACCAGGCGGTGGCAAGCCCGTGCCCGCCGCCGCCGATCACCACCACGTCGTAGCTCGGCTTCGGCTCCGGCTTGCGCCAGGCGGCGGTCCAGCCGCGATTGCCGCGCAACCCCTCGACCAGGATTTTCCAGCCCGAATAGCGCGGCATCGTCCCCGTTTCAGAAGCAGTCCGGTGATGGCCCGAAGGCTAAGGGCGGGCGCGCGATCCGGCAAGTCGCGCCGTGGCGGCGGCGGGCGGGGTCGCCGGGCGGGGCCGCCGGGCGGGGCCGCCGGCCGCGCTCAGTTCAGGCCGACGGGGGCGGCATCCGACCGGTCGGCGGCACGCTCCGAGATACCGCCGCGCAGCCGCGCGCGATACGGGCGGTCGGGTTCCAACAGGTGCGCCGCTCCGTCCTCGAGCGAGGGCACACGCGCCCTGATCGAGGCCGGCAGCACGATGCCCTCGCTGGCCGGCGCCACGAACAGCGATGTCGCCAGCACGAGCTGCGCCTCGGGCCCGAGCGCCGCCTCGATCACGGCGAAGGCGCCGCGCAGGTTGGGCGAGTTCGCCGACAGGCACAGCAGCAGCGGCCGCAGCATCGTGCCCTCGCGCGGGATGACGACGCCTTGCCTTGCATCGGCCGGCGCCGCCTCGCGCAGCAGCTGCGCGCTGCTGTTCCAGGCCAGCGCGAGGCCGGGGGGCCGGTCGGGTCGCGAAGCCACGGAAAGCGACGTTCCCGGATCGGCAGCGGCGCCGCGAAGCGCGCGCAGGCGGCCAAGGCCGGCATCCGCCCTCCGCCAGTCGCCGGTCGCCTCGATGGCCAGAAGCCCCACCAGATAGATGCCAAGCAGCTCACTCGGCAGCGGCAGCGCCAGGCGGTCGGCAAGCGGTGCCTCGGCCAGCGCGTCCAGCCCCCTCGGGGCCGGGCGGGTACTATCGGGCAGATAGGTGAGCGCCAGCGCATCGAAGGCGATCGCCGCGCACAAGTCCGACGCTGCGCGCGCGAGCGGCAGCTGCGTGGCGAGCGCGGCGAGCGCATGGCGCGGCAGCCCCGCGATCAGGCCGCGCGCGAACCCCTGGTCAGCGCCCACGGGATCGAGCAGCACGAGGTCGGCCGGCGCCGGTTCGCGCGCCGCGGCCAGGCTGCGCAGCGCCTGCGCGGTACTGGCGGCGGCGGTGTAGCGCGCCTGCCACTCGCGCCCCTCGCCCGGGCCGAGCACCGCCCGCCACAGCGCCTCGGCGACGGCACCGTCAGGCCCGATCACATGCACGGTGCCCGGCGGTTGCATCCGCAGCCTTTGCGAATACGCAGGGTTGGGCGCCCACACGCAAAACACCAGCAGTGCGGCCAGCAGCACGCGCACGGTCGTCTGTACCTCGGGATCGGTTACGCGACCGCTCATTACCAAGGACACGCATCGGTTGTCCACCCCGCATCTTCCATTGGGCACGGCGCGCCGTCATAAACTGCGGCGCGAGGGGTCGCCCGCGGGCAACGACGACGGATGTATCGCGATGAGCAAGGCGCAGGCTGCCACGGCTGGCGGTTCCGGCCGGTCCGACGCCAAGGCGCAGCCCAGGGCAGCGGCGCTGGTGGGGGTCCTGGGCGTCGTCTACGGCGATATCGGCACCAGCCCGCTCTATACGCTGAAGGCCAGCCTGCTCCATTTCGCCGACGATGGCCTGGCGGCCGAGGAGGTGCTGGGCACGATCAGCCTGATCATCTGGGCGCTGATCATGATCGTCACCGTCAAGTACGTGATGTTCGTGATGCGGGCCGACAACCGCGGCGAGGGCGGGATCCTCGCGCTGATGGCGCTGGCCTCGCGCGGGATCACAAGCCAGCGCTGGCGCACCGTGGTAATGATGCTGGGTGTGGCGGGGGCGGCGCTGTTCTTCGGCGACGGCGTGATCACGCCGGCGATCTCGGTGCTGTCGGCGGTCGAAGGGCTGCAGGTGGTCGAGCCGAAACTGCACCAGGCGGTGGTGCCGATCAGCCTCGTGGTGCTGGTCGGGCTGTTCGCCCTGCAGCCGCGCGGCACCGGCCGCATCGGCGCGCTGTTCGGCCCGATCTGCGCGCTCTGGTTCACCTCGATCGCGCTGGTCGGGCTTTTGGGTATCTTCCGCCAGCCGCAGATCCTGCTGGCGCTCGACCCGCGGCGCGCCGCCCTGCTGATCGGTGCCGAGCATCTGGAATCGTTCGTCACGCTGGGCAGCATCGTGCTCGCGGTGACCGGCGCCGAGGCGCTCTATGCCGACATGGGGCATTTCGGGCGCGAGCCGATCCGCCAGGCCTGGCTGTTCTTCGTGCTGCCCTCGCTCGCGCTGAACTACCTGGGCCAGGGTGCCCTGATGCTGTCGGACCCGACGGCGCTGGAAAACCCGTTCTTCCTGCTGTGCCCGGAGCTGGTGCGGCTGCCGATGGTGTTCCTGGCCACCGCCGCGACGGTGATCGCAAGCCAGTCGATGATCGCGGGCGCCTATTCGGTCGCCCGCCAGACCGCGCTTCTGAACCTGCTGCCGCGGCTGACCGTGCGCCACACCAGCGTCGAGGAGGAGGGGCAGGTCTACATGCCGCAGGTCAACATGGTGCTGCTGATCGGCGTGGTGACGCTGGTGCTGACCTTCCGCAACAGCGACAGCCTGGCGGCGGCCTATGGCATCGCGGTGACCGGGACGTTCCTGTGCACCTCGATCCTTGGCATCGTGGTCGCGCGGCGGCGCTGGCGCTGGCCGCGCAGCGTCGCGCTGGCGGTGTTCGGCGGCTTCGCGGTGGTCGATTCCTTCTTCTTCGCCTCGAACCTGCTGAAGTTCGTCGATGGCGGCTGGGTGCCGGTGGTGCTGGGGGCGGTGATGTTCCTGATGATGACCACCTGGCGGCGCGGCCGCGACCTGCTGTTCGAGCGCTGGCAGGCCGACAGCCTGCCGCTTGCGATGTGGCTGTCGCGGCTGCCGCAGTCGCGCGTGCTGCGGGTGCCGGGCACCGCGGTGTTCCTGACCGGCAACCTCGATTACGTGCCCGGCGCGCTGCTGCACAACCTGAAGCACAACAAGGTGGTGCACGAGCGCGTGGTGTTCCTGACCGTCACCATCACCGACTATTCCACGGTTCCCGCCGAGGAACGGGCCGAGGTCGAGGAGCTCTCGGCCGGCATCCATCGCGTGCGGCTGCGCTACGGCTTCATGGAAAGCCCGAACATCCCGCGCGCGCTCGACGAATGCCGCAGCCTCGGGCTGGCGCTGGAGCCGATGCAGACCAGCTATTTCCTCGGCCGCGAGACGCTGGTGCCGGCCGCCCTGCCGAAACTCAGCCGCTGGCGGCACTGGCTGTTCATGCTGATGGCGCGCAACGCCCAGTCGGCCACCGAGTTCTTCCGCATCCCGGCCGACCGGGTGGTGGAACTGGGCGTGCGCGTGGCGATCTGACCGGCACGGCGGCTTGCGCTACGCTGTTCGTCGGAAGGCGCCGGCGCGCTTGATCCTGGTCAATTCGGGACGCCGCCGGCCCGGCCACAATGGGCGAAGGAGGACAGCACATGCCGCCCGAGCACGCCGCGAGCCAGCACCGGCTCTATTCCGTGCGCCTGCTGCTGGCGCGCAACCCGGGCTTCCCCGATGGCTCGACCAGCCGCGGCTACGAGCTGCGGCTGCCGCTTTCCGCCGACGGCCATCTCGACGAGGCCGGCTACCGGGCGCGGCGGGCCGAGTGCAGCGTGCGCCGCTTCTGGGAGAACGAGCCCGACCAGGAAGGCAGGCTGGTGCACGGCAGGCACGGCTGGCGCTTCGACTACGCCCCCGGCGAGGATGACGACGAACCGGTGCACCGGCTCGACGCCCACGTCTTCCGCCCCGGCGAGTATGTGTCGGTGCGTGAGGCCGATGGCGAGTCGCTGACCTTCCGCATCGTCAGCGTGCGCTGAGGTCGCACCGCCCGCACGCTCACCGGTGCGCCTACTCGAAGCCGCCTGCCACCCGTGCCCGGAAGGCCCCGTTTGCGCTGCGACCGGTCACGTCGCTGGAGAACACGCCCGCCAGGCGCATGGTCGTGACCATCGCCGCGATCACGCCGGATTCGACGTCGATCGCCGCGGGGCCGCGCATGCTGACCTCGCCCCTGAATCGCACCCCGTCGCGGTTCGGCGCCATGCTGGTCGGCGTTGCGCCGGAACAGTCCGCGACAATCACCTGCCTGCCGGCGAGCCCGGCAGTTCCCTGCACCGTGCAGGTTGCGGTGAGCGTACCCGTGAAGCCCGGCGGCAGGCGGGCGGTGCTGGTGAACGTGCTGCCCTGCGTCAGCGTGCGCCGGGACGATCCGGCGCCCGAGACCAGGTCGCGCATATACTGGTCAAGTTCGCGGCGCTCCGCCTCGCTCGCCTGGCGCAGGGCACTTCCGCCCGGAACCAGATCGCTCACCGTGCCGTCGGCGCGACGCACCATGGAGATGTTGAGCGCCTCGGCGCTCCCGCCAGCCGGATAGGCGGTCACACGCCAGCTGCCCCCGCCCAGCGGCTCGGCGCGCATGGCGATGCAGGAACGCGCGGTGCGGCTGGGCGCCTGCAGCGGCGGCTCGGCCTCCACGATCATGTGGTTGCAGAAGCGGGCGAACGGCCCCCAGCCCTGGCGCGGCATCTCAACCGGCGCGGCCAGCGGCACGACTGGGCCGGTCAGGTTCAGCGCTGTCGGGGGCGGCGGGACCGATGCCCCCGCGCAGGCGCCGATCGCAGGACCGAGGGTGAGGAGCAGCAGCTGGCGCATGGTGGAATTCCCCCGATCATCCGGGGTATTTATCAACCAGGCCGATACGATACGCAAGCGGTACTATCACCGCGCCGCTGCCGCCCGCTAGCCCCCCGCGCGCAGCAGTGGCGGCCGGCTGGCCCAGTCGCCGCCACGGGTTCCCTGCGCGTAGCCGTACTCGAACAGCGCGCGCATGAAGCCCTGGTCGAACGGCGCCGGCAGTTCCGTGGTGAAGTCGGTGCCGATATAGGCCAGCTTGAAGCCCACCTGGTCTGCCTGCGTGCGCGAATACATCCGCAGCACGTCGTTGGCGCCGCTGGCGAAGATCATGGTCGATACCGCCCGCCCGACGATGCCCAGCGTGCGCCGGTCGACCGAGGCCCAGTTCGGGTCCAGCCTTGCGTTGCGGATGACAAAGGCCTCGACCTCGCGCACCCGCTCACGCCTGCGGATGCGCGCCTGTCGATCCTCGCCGACCGCCGGCGGATACAGGAACGCCTGGGCAAAGGCGCCGCCATCGACGTGCATCTCCTGGTATTTCCGCCCGCCATACTCGACATCGATCATCACCGGCGGGAAGGCGCCCGGCACCGCGGCCGAGGCGAGCAGGATCTTCCGGATCAGGTCGAGCGCGCGCGCATCCCCGCTTTTCGCGATCGCACCGACGTTCCAGACCACCGGCACCTGCGCATCGAGGTCGGTGGTGCCGATCAGCAGCAGCCTTCCCTGGTCGTATGCCTCGGCCAGTTTCGCCAGCATCGCCGCATCGAGATGCTTCGAGATGGTGCGGAACAGCGGTGCGGTGTCGGCCATCGCGTCGCCCATCACGCCGCTGACCAGGCCGCGCGATTCCGCGACATCGGCCAGCGTGAGGTTGGTGTAGACATCGCGCAGCTGCGGGTCGAAGTCGGGGCCGAGGAAGGCGAACGGCGCGGTCAGCGCCCCGGTCGAAACCCCGGTCACCAGGTTGAACACCGGCCGCGCGCCGGTCGTGCTCCAGCCGCACAGCAGGCCGGCGCCGAACGCGCCATCCTCGCCGCCGCCCGACACCGCGAGGATCGTGGTCCGCGGCAGCGGATCGCGTGGGCCGAGCCGCCGCCAGGCCAGCTCGCGTGCGCCGGCGGCACGGAATTCCGCATCGACCGCCTGCGGGTTGGTGAGGAAGAAGAAGCGCTCGTTCGGCAGGCCAAGCACGCTGGCTTGGCGCGTCGCCTCCCGCGGCACGGCCGGCAGGCGTTCGGGGCTGGCGCAGGCAGCGACCAGCCCGGGCGCCGCACCGGCGGCGATCATGCGCGCCAGCACCGCCCGGCGGCCGGCAGCACGACAGGACATCGGTGGCACTGTTCCCTTCACGCTCCCGCTGCTCTGCCCGTCCGCCGGGCGGGGTGGTGGAGCCAAGGGGAGTCGAACCCCTGACCTCGTGAATGCCATTCACGCGCTCTCCCAACTGAGCTATGGCCCCGGCCCGCGGCACGCAGGTTTCAGAACAAGGCACGACCTGGGAGCGCGGGGGATAGCGCCGACCGATCTTTCCCGCAAGAGCATCCTGGCTGGCATGCGGCCTGGCGGGCCGGTGTCGCACCCCGGGCATTCCGCCCGGCGCCCCGGCACGGCATGATGCCGGCCAGGACGGAGGACCCCCCATGCCAGACATCCTGTGGCGCCCGGACCCGGAGCGCATCGCCGCGACCAACGTCGATGCGTTCCGCCGGAGCCTGGTCGCGCGCGGCCACGCCCTGCCCGACTACCCCGCGCTGTGGCGCTGGAGCGTTGCCGACCCCGGCGCGTTCTGGTCGGCAATGTGGGATTTCGCCGGCCTGCCGGGGGAAAAGGGAGATATCCCGCTGGCCGATGCCGATCGGATGCCCGGCGCGAAGTTCTTCCCCCAGGCGCAACTGAACTATGCCGAGGCGGTGCTGGCCCGGCCCGGCCCCGGGCCGGCGCTGATCTTCCGCGGCGAGCATGGCGGCCGGGCCGAGATCTCCTGGCCCGAACTTCGCCGCCGCGTCGCGTCCCTCGCCGCGGCACTTTCCGCCGCAGGCGTCGCGAAGGGGGACCGCGTCGCTGCCTTCCTGCCCAACATCCCGGAAGCGATCATCGGCCTGCTCGCCAGCGCCTCGATCGGCGCGATCTGGTCCTCGTGCAGCCCGGATTTCGGCCCCGCCGGCGTGCTCGACCGGTTCGGCCAGATCGCGCCGAAAGTGTTCCTGGCCGCCGACGGCTATTTCTACGGCGGCAGGCGCTTTTCCAACGCCGCCAAGATCGCCCAGGTGATGGCAGGGTTCGAGACCATGCCGCGACTGGTGGTCGTGCCGTTCATCGGCGATGCCGCGGCACTCGCGATCCCGGGCGCGGTCACGATCGAGGCGTTCACCGCCCCGCACGCGGGCGCGGCAGCCAGCTTCACCCGCGTCGGCTTCGATCATCCGCTGTATGTGCTGTTCAGCAGCGGCACCACCGGCAAGCCGAAATGCATCGTGCACGGCCATGGCGGCATCCTGCTGAAGCACGCGAGCGAACACCACCTGCACACCGACCTGAAGCCCGCCGACCGGCTGTTCTATTTCACGACGCTGGGCTGGATGATGTGGAACTGGCTGGTCTCGGGCCTGATGACCGGGGCCGGCCTGATCCTGTTCGACGGCAACCCGTTCCATCCCGGCCCGACCGCGCTGTTCGACATCGCCGAACAGGAAGGCATGACGGTGTTCGGCACCTCGGCGAAATACATCGACAGCCTGGCCAAGGCAGGCGCCCGCCCGCGCCAGACCCACGACCTGGCGTGCCTGAAGGCGATGACCAGCACCGGCAGCCCGCTGGCCCCGGAATCGTTCGACTATGTCTATCGCGACATCAAGGCCGACATCATGCTGGCAAGCATCTCGGGCGGCACCGATATCTGCGGCTGCTTCGCGCTGGGCAACCCGGTCGCCCCGGTCCGGCGCGGCGAGCTCGCGACAAGGGCACTGGGCTGCGCGGTCGAGGTGTTCGACGATGCCGCAAGGCCGGTGCGCGGCGAACGCGGCGAGCTCGTGTGCACGAAGCCCTTCCCCAGCATGCCGGTGATGTTCTGGGCCGACCCGGACGGCGCGAAATACCGCGCCGCCTATTTCTCGCGTTTCGCCAACACCTGGTGCCACGGCGATTTCTGCGAACTCTACGAACACGACGACGGCAATGTCGGCATGGTGATCTTCGGCCGCAGCGACGCCGTGCTGAACCCCGGCGGCGTGCGCATCGGCACCGCCGAGATCTACCGCCAGGTCGAGAAACTGCCCGAGGTGCTGGAAAGCCTGGTGATCGGCCAGGACTTCCAGCACGACGTGCGGGTGGTGCTGTTCGTGCGGCTGCGCGCCGGCGTCGCACTCGATGACGCGCTGGCGGCGCGCATCCGCAAGGTGATCCGCGACAATGCAAGCCCGCGCCACGTGCCGGCGAAGATCATCCAGGTTTCCGACATCCCCCGCACCCGCAGCGGCAAGCTGGTGGAGCTCGCGGTGCGCGACGTGGTGCACGGGCGCACGCCGAAGAACATCGGCGCACTCGCCAACCCCGAGGCGCTGGAGCAGTTCAAGGCGATCCCGGAGCTCGCCGGTTGAGCGCCGCCGGCCACCCGGCTACCGGGCTGGCTTCCGGGGCGGATCCGCATGGCGCGTGAGATCTGGGCGATGTCGCCGGGCCATGCCGGCATGGAGAACCAGGCGCTGGGGCTTGCCGAGGCGATCGCCCTGCGCATCGGCGCGGTCGTTTCGGCACGGCGCGTGCCGGTCGGCCTGCCCTGGCGGATCCTGCCCGGCGACGTGTGGCCGTTCCCGCTGCGGGCGCCTGATGCGGCGGCACTGAGCAAGCCCTGGCCCGACCTCGTGATCACCTGCGGCCGCCAGGCCGCCCCGATCGGTGCGGCGATGCGGCGCCAGGGCGCGGGCCGGGTGCGCGCGGTGCACGTGCAGAACCCGCTGATGCGGCTTGGCGCGTTCGATGTCGTGGTCGCGCCCGAGCATGACGGCATCGCCGGGCGGAACGTAGTCACCACGATGGCCGCGCTGCACAGGATGTCGCCCGCCCGCCTTGCCGCCGGGCGCCTTGCCTGGGCGGCGCGGCTGGTGGTGCCGGGCCGGCGCCTGGTCAGTGTGCTGATCGGCGCGCCCGGCGCGACCGGCGGCGCCGACGACCAGGCGCGCCTGATCGGCCAGCTCGGCCGGCTGGCAAAGGACAGCACGCTTCGCCTGGCGCTCACGCCCTCGCGCCGCACCCCCGCCCACGCGATCGACGCGCTCCGCCGGGAGCTTGCCGGCAGCGACGCCTTTCTGTGGGACGGCAGCGGCGACAACCCCTATGCCGGGCTGCTCGGCTGCGCCGATGCGCTGATCGTCACCGGCGATTCGGTCTCGATGATGTCAGAGGCGCTGGCGGTCGGCAGGCCGGTGCTGATCGCCTCGTTCGGCGACAGCTCGGGACGGCTTTCCACATTCCGCCGGCGCCTGATCGAGAAGGGACTGGCGCGGGCGTTCGACGGCACGCTGCCCGATCCCTCGGGCGGGGCGCCCCGCCAGCCGCTCGATGATACCGCAACCGCCGCCCGGGCCGTGCTGCAACGGCTGGGCTGGCACGACAGCGAACGGGATGCAGCATGAGCATCACATCCAATCCGCTCGACCTGGCGATCGAGACCTTCGACCGGTCGGGCAAGGGCAACGTGCTGTACAAGGCGCTCGCCCACCCGGTCGGCGCCGAGCGCCTGACCGCGCTGTTCGCCGGCCTCGGCGCGGCAGGTAAGCTCGTGCTGTATGACCCGCGTGCCGAGGCGGCCCAGCTCGCCGCCCTGTCGGGTCTCGCCCAGCTGCCGATCGCCGGGGTCTATGGCCAGGATCTCGCCGATATCGGATCGACCCGGCTTGGCCATGTCGTGCAGCCGGCGACCGCGCTGGCCGCGAGCGGTGCCGCGACGGTGCTGCTGACATCCTTCGATGCCGGCCGCCAGGCAGCACAGGTCGCTCCCCTGTTGGCGAAGGGCACGCGGCTGGTGACGCTCGACGAGGCACGCATTCCCGACGAGTTCCTGACCAACCCGCGCCGCTATCTCGACCCGCTGAACTTCGCCACCGCGCTTGCCTTCTTCCGCGACGCCGACGGGCTTTCGACCAGGCTGGTCAGCGCCGACTACTGGGGCGGCTACGGCGCCGGCAGGCCGCGCCGGCTGTTCTGCCGCCTGTTCGATGGCGCCGGCCGCAAACTTGCGGACTGGTGGGAGGACGCGCCCGAGGGCGGGACCGTGCTGCTCTCGATCGACAGCCGCGCGGTTCGCGCGCGGTTCGGGCTTCCTGCCTTCTGCGGCCAGATGTTCGTGCACGTGGTCGGCGCCGCCGGCCACGACATCGTGAAATACGCGCTCGACGTGATCGGCACCGGCCGGCCCGACCTTTCATGCACGCACGATGCGAACCCGTGGCCGGCCAGCCTCTATGCCGGGCTGCCGGCGCCCCGCCCCGACGAGCGCGTGGTGCTGTGGCTGCAGAACAGCCACCCGAAGCCGATGCCCGCCGGCGCGGTGCGGCTCCGGCCGATGGGCGAGACCCGGGAAGCTGCCGTGGCCACCGAGCTCGGCCCCTTCGCCACCGCCGAGATCGACGCCGGCGCGCTGCTGCCCGGCCTTGCCTGGCCGCGCCAGATCGAGATCCTGGCCGGCCGGCACATGGTGCGCCCGCGCTACGAGGTGGTGCGCCCGACCCGCCGGCACATCGCGCACGTCAATGTCGAACGCGCCGAGCTGAAGCCCGACCCCGCGATCCCGACGCTGTCGGCGCTCGGCAAGGGCTTCATCCTGCCGTTCCCGGTGCTGCCGCCGGCCCTGTACCGCACGCACGTCCAGCCGACGCCGATGGCGGCGGCGCAGGCCGACCTGCCGCTGCTGCTGTCGCTGTACGACGCGGCGGGAGCGCTGGTCGGCGAACGCTTCCTCGGCCGGCTGGCGCGCAGCCACGCGCTGGCGGTCGATCTCGACGGGCTGGGGGCGGCCGGACTCGGGAACGGCTTCGGGCACGGCGAGCTCAGCTATGATTTCCGGGACGGCGGCGGCGCCGATGGCTGGCTGCACGCGCTGTTCCGCTGGGAGCGCCGCGACGGCCCGCACCAGGCGGAATCGAGCTTCGGCAGCCACGTCTTCAACACCATCCTGACCTGGAAGGGCGAGCCGCAATCCTATGCCGGGCCGCCGCCCGGCCTTTCGACGCGGCTGTTCCTGCGCCTGGGCGAGCCGGCGCACCAGACGCTGTGCCACCTGATCTACCCGGCCTCGGACCCGACCTGGCACGACTACAGCACGACCGCGCTCGAGCTGCACGACGCGCTGGGCCGGGAGATCGCGCGCGAGGACGTGGCGATCGCGCGCTCGGGCTCGCTCTTGTGGCGGCCGGGCGAGGTGTTCGGCGGCCGCTGGGCGAACCGCGCCGCCGGCGGCTACGTGCTGATCCGCGATACCACCTGCCGGCTGTTCGGCTATCATGGGCTGGAGGGCGCGGACGGCACCTTCTGTCTCGACCACATGTTCGGATTCTGAGGCATCGCATGCGCACGATCCTGGGCAGGCTGACCAGCATCAACGTCATGAAGGTGGTGTGGGCGTGCGAGGAGCTCGGCCTCGACTACGTGCGCGAGGACGTGGGCGGCGCGTTCGGCGGCAACCGCACGCCCGAATACCTCGCGATGAATCCGAATGGGCTGGTGCCGGTGCTGCGCGAGGACGGGTTCGTGCTGTGGGAGAGCAACACGATCGTGCGCTATCTGGGGGCCGCCAACCCCTCGCCGCTGTGGCCCGAGGCGCCGCGCGCGCGGGCGCTGCTGGAACGCTGGATGGACTGGCAGATCAGCGTGCTGAACGCGCCGATGCGGGTGATCTTCTGGACCCTGGTGCGCACGCCCGTGCCCGAGCGCGACATGGGCGCGCTGGCCCGCGCGGTCGGCGAGGCGGGCAGCGCCTGGGCGATCCTGGAAGGCCACTTCGCCGCGAACAGTTTCCTGGCCGGCGAGGCATTCACGCTGGCCGACATCCCGGCCGGCTGCTTCGCGCACCGCTGGTTCAGCCTGCCGATCGCGCGGCCGCACCTGCCGGCCGTGCAGGCCTGGTACGAGCGGCTGCTGGAACGCCCTGCCTACGCGCAGTATGTCGCCCGGCCGCTGGAGTAGTTTCATGCGTACCGTGCTTGCGATCGCGATGCTGCTGGTGGCCTGGCCGGCCACGGCGGAGACGTTCCCCGACCGGGCGGTGACGCTGACCGTCGGCTATCCTCCCGGCGGCAACACCGACCTGATGGCGCGCGCGCTGCAGGCGGAATTCGCGCGGGCGCTGGGGGTCGCGGTGGTGGTGCAGAACCGCGGCGGTGCCGCCGGCACGCTCGGCGCCGCCGAGGTCGCGCGCTCCCGCCCCGATGGCTACCAGCTGCTGTTCAGCCCCAACAACCCGATCACCGCGCAGCCGCACATGGCGGCACTTGCCTATGACCTCGCCTCGTTCCGTTTCATCTGCATGGTCTACGACAACCCGCAGGTGCTGATCGCGGGGCCGCGCTCGCCGTTCAGCGATTTCGCGGGCTTCGCCGCCAAGGCGCGCGAGCCCGACCAGGCGCTGGTCTATGCCACGCCCGGCCAGGGCAGCACGCAGCACCTGCTGATGGCGCAGCTGCTGGCGGCGCTGGGCGGCGATGGGCTGCACGTTCCCTTCACCGGCGCCGGGCCGATGGTGCAGGCGCTGCTGGGCGGCCAGGTGATGGGGTTCGTGGAGAGCATCGCGGTGGCGCGTGCCTCCGACCTCACGGTGCTGGCGGTGCTTTCGCCGACACGGCTTGCCGGCGCGCCTTCGGTGCCGACGCTTGCCGAACTGGGCGTGCCGCTTTCGGGCGCGTCCTCGGGCGGCATCCTGGCACCCGCCTCGATCCCCGACCCGGTGGCCGCGAAACTGCAAACCGCCTGCCTGGAGGCAGCCGGCACCGATGCCTACCGCCAGACCGCCGAGCGGCTGAACGCGGTGCCGGTGGCGCTGGACGGGGCTGCTTTCCAGGCCCGCTTCGCCGCCGAGAGCGCGGCAGCCCTCACCACCGCGCGCGCGCTCGGGCTTGCCCGCCGATAGGCCGCCCGGATCAGGCGGCCCTCGCCGGCGCCGGGCTGGTACCGCTCAGCAGCAGCGGAGCCCGCCGCCACCACCGCCGTAGCGGGCTTCCTGGCGGTTGCGGAAGAATTCGGCGTAGCTCATCGGCTGCTTGTCCGGGTGCAGCTGGGCCATGTGCGCGACGTAGGTATCGTAGCTCGGCATCCCCACCAGCAGCCGCGCGCCGTCGCAAAGGCAGGACAGCACGCGCCCGACACGCTGGCGCGTTCCCTCGCGGCTGCCATCGGCCGGCGGGGCGGACAGTTCGGCGGGCGGGCGGGGAAACAGGCGCTGCATCATTGCGCCGCCGCCGGCTGCGCCACCGGCCCTCCGATCTCGTGCGCGGTCCAGTGGCTGGCGCGGTATGCCTCCATGCAGCTCTTGACGCCGTAGATGACGATGCCGATGACCACGGCCACGAACACCATGGCGAGCGTCGCATCCACCCAGTCGTTGGTGATGATCTGGCGCATCTGCTCGACGTTCTTCGCCGGCGCCAGCACCTGGCCGCTGTCGAGCGCCGCCTGGAAGCGGCGCGCGTGCGCGACGAAGCCGATCCGCGGGTCGGGGTGGAAGATCTTCTGCAGGCCGGCGGTCATCGTGCAGAACACCAGCCACAGGGTGGGCAGGATGGTCACCCAGGCATAGCGCTCGCGCTTCATGCGGAAGATCACCACCGTGCACAGTGTCAGCGCGACCGCGGCCAGCATCTGGTTGGAGATGCCGAACAGCGGCCACAGCGTGTTGACGCCACCCAGCGGGTCGGTGACGCCCTGGTACAGGAAGTAGCCCCAGGCGGCGACGCACAGCCCGGTCGCGACGATGTTCGAGAGCCAGCTCTCGGTCTTGCCCAGGTGCGGCACGAACATGCCCAGCAGGTCCTGCAGCATGAAGCGGCCGGCCCGGGTTCCCGCATCGACCGCGGTCAGGATGAACAGCGCCTCGAACAGGATGGCAAAGTGATACCAGAACGCCATCGCCTCCTTGCCGCCGAACACGTTGGAGAAGATGTGCGCCATGCCCACCGCGAGCGTCGGGGCGCCGCCGACGCGCGAGATGATGGTGGTCTCGCCGACGTGGCGGGCGGTCTCGGCGATCAGCTCGGGGGTGACGGCAAAGCCCATCTGGGTCACCGCCGCGGCGGCCGATTCCGGCGTCGTGCCGATCACCGCGCCCGGGCTGTTCATGGTGAAATAGATGCCAGGCTCGATCACGCCGGCGGCGACCAGCGCCATGATCGCGACGAAGCTCTCCATCAGCATGCCGCCATAGCCGATGAAGCGCGTATCGGCCTCGGTCGCGATCAGTTTCGGCGTGGTGCCCGACGAGATCAGGGCATGGAAGCCCGACACCGCGCCGCAGGCGATGGTGATGAACAGGAACGGGAACAGGGCGCCCGACCAGACCGGCCCGGTGCCGTCGACGAAGCGGGTCAGCGCCGGCATCTCCATCCGCGGCGAGACGAACACGATGCCGATCGCCAGCCCGACGATGGTGCCGACCTTGAGGAAGGTGGAAAGATAGTCGCGCGGCGCCAGCAGCAGCCACACCGGCAGGATCGAGGCGACGAAGCCGTAGCCGATCAGCATCCAGCACAGCTGCGTGCCGCTGAAGGTGAAGGCGGCCCCCCACGCCGGGTGCAGCGACACGTACTGGCCGCCCAGGATCGCCAGCATCAGCAGCACGAAGCCGATCACCGAAACCTCGCCGATCGCGCCGGGCCGGATGTAGCGCATGTAGATGCCCATGAAGATCGCGATCGGGATGGTGGCCGCCACCGTGAAGGTGCCCCACGGGCTGTCGGCCAGCGCCTTGACCACGATCAGCGCCAGCACGGCCAGGATGATCACCATGATCATGAAGGTGCCGAACAGCGCGATCACGCCGGGCACGACGCCGAGCTCGGTGCGCACCAGTTCGCCGAGCGAGCGGCCGTCGCGGCGCATCGAGACGAACAGCACCATGAAGTCCTGGACCGCGCCGGCCAGCACGACGCCGGCCAGGATCCACATCATGCCGGGCAGGTAGCCCATCTGTGCCGCCAGCACCGGGCCGACCAGCGGGCCGGCGCCGGCGATCGCCGCGAAATGGTGGCCGTACAGCACGTAGCGGTTGGTCGGCACGTAATCGAGGCCGTCATTGCGCCGCACCGCGGGAGTCGGCCGCCGCGGATCGAGCTGCATCACCCGATCGGCGATGAACAGGGCGTAGTAGCGATAGCCGATCAGGTAGGTGCAGATCGCGGCAACCACGATCCACAAGGCGTTCACCGGCTCGCCGCGTTGGGTGGCAACGTACCCCAGCGCGAACGCGCCAATCACGCCGACCGCCAGCCACGGCAGATGCCTGATCGCGGTTGCCTGCATCGTGCTTCTCCATCGCGGGGGGGGTGATGGGGTCCGGTATTTTGGTAAGGATCAGGCGCCTTTTCCCGGCGCGACGCAAGCACCGATCTGGCCACGCGCGCCTCTGCCCGCCGCGTTGCGCCCGACCGCCTGCGCCCCTATACGCGGGGGCGCTGCGGGCGTGGCGGAATTGGCAGACGCGCCGGGCTCAAAATCCGGTTCCGGCAACGGAGTGTCGGTTCGACCCCGACCGCCCGCACCAGAGAATGGGGCCGACCGCGATCAGTCGGCGCTGCGTACAGCGCGCGCCTGCCCCGGCGAAATCGGCAACCCTGCTGCCAGGCATTCCGCCAGCGTCGAGCCGTCGAGGCTGGACAGGAACGCCTCGCTGGCCGCCGCCAGCCGGCCACGCAGCCGGCAATGCGGCTGCAACGGGCAGGCGCCGCCATCGGTCCGGAAGCATTCGACCAGCGGCTGCGTTGCCTCCAGCTGCCGCACCACCGCGCCCAGGTTGATCGCGGCCGGCTCGCGCGCCAGCCTCACGCCGCCCCT
>JADYYZ010000223.1 GCA_020853405.1 Acetobacteraceae bacterium | reverse complement strand
TTCCTGCCGTGCCCGCTGAACATCCAGGCCGTGCGCAGGATCACGTGCCGCCGTGCGGCCGCCGCCACCAGCGCCTCGCCGGCCGCCTTGCTCGCGCCATAGACGTTGACCGGGTTCGGCCGGTCGTACTCGCGATAGGGTGTGCCGGCCGCGCCGTCGAACACGTAGTCGGTCGAGATGTGGATCAGCGGCACGCCGGACCGCGCGCAGGCGTCGGCGACGTGGCCGGCGCCGTCGCGGTTGACGGCAAGACAGCGTTCGGGTTCGCGCTCCGCCTGGTCGACCGCGGTATAGGCGGCGGCGTTGACGACGACCGCCGGCCGCGCAGCAGCGATCGCCGCGGCAACCGCGCCGGCGTCGGTGATGTCGGTCGCCTCGCGATCATGCCGCAGCAGGCGAAGCCGCCCCGGCCGCGCGCACAAGGACAGCGCCTGGCCAAGCTGGCCGCCGCCGAACACCAGCACCGGCGTATCAGCGCGCATGGCGATCGGCGCCCTCGCGGGCGCCGGCGTGCCCCGGCGGCGGGGCGACGAAACAGGTGGATAGTTCGGCGAAATCCGGCAGCTGGCGGTCGCGCGCCGACATCAGCGTTGCATCGGCGCAGCCGGGCCAGTCGATGCCGAGCGCCGGATCGTTCCAGCGCACGCCGCGATCGTGCGAGGGCGCGTAATAGGCGCTGACCTTGTAGACGATCTCGGTATCCGGCTCGAGCGTGCAGAAGCCGTGCGCGAAGCCTTGCGGAATGAACAGCTGGGCGCCGGCCTCGGCATCGAGAACCGCCGTGACGTGCCGGCCGAAACTGGGCGAGCCGCTGCGCAGATCGACCGCGACGTCGAGGATCGCGCCGCGCACCACCCGCACCAGCTTCGCCTGTGCGTGCGGCGGGATCTGGAAATGCAGCCCGCGCACCGTGCCGCGCGCGACCGACAGCGAATGGTTGTCCTGCACCATCGCGACGCCGATCCCGGCGGCCTGCATGCGCCGTTCGCTGAACACCTCGCTGAAGAAGCCGCGATGGTCGGCGTGCCGCTCCGGGCGCAGCAGTTTCACATCCGGAATCAGCGTGTCGATCACCTGCATGCGCGCACCTGTCCTTCCCGGGTCCTCGATCGGGTCGAGGCAACCGCCGGCGGCTTAACCGGTGGTGAATTCGGCGCGCGCATCCGCCATCGCGGGTCGTGCCCGCGCGGTTAACCCTGCATTAGCCCTGCTGCATCAGCGTCCCGCCACCAAAGGCGCGTGCCGGCGATCTCCGGCATGCGGCGGGCGGAAGAAGGGCGAACACGCCCCGAACGAGACGAACCCACAGGACGGAGTGACTTATGTCAACGATTCCAGGCGGAACCTACGATCAGTTCCTGATCGGCTCGAGCCACGGCGATACGCTGGCCGGTGGCGCGGGCGACGACACGATCATCGGCCTTGGCGGCCACGACCAGCTGTTCGGCGGTGCCGGCGACGACTTCATCGACGGCGGCGGCGGCAACGACCTGATCGACGGCGGCGACGGCAGCGATGCGCTGTTCGGCGGCGCCGGCAACGATATCGTGCTGGGCGGCAACGGCGAGGACTACATCGATGCCGGTGCCGGCAACGACCTGGTCGATGGCGGCGCCGGCGATGACGCCATCTTCGGCGGCGACGGCAACGACACGATCACCGGCGGCTCCGGCAACGACTACATCGAAGGCGGGCGCGGCAACGACCTGGTGATGGGCGGCAGCGGCAACGACACACTGGTCGGCGGTGCCGGCCACGACACGCTGATGGGCGGCAGCGGCGACGACATGCTGATCGGCGGTGCCGGCAACGACATGCTGATCGGCGGCACCGGCAACGACACCTTCGTGTTCAGCAGCGGCGGCGGCAAGGACATCGTGATGGACTTCTCGGATGGCGACATGCTGCACATCCAGAAGAACATCAACGGCCTGTCGGTCAGCAACCCGGCCGACCTGGTGGCCATGGTGAAAAGCGTGAACGGCAGCGCCGTGATCGACCTCGGCCACGGCGACAGCGTGACGCTGATCGGCATCAAGGCCGAGGACGTACGGGCCAACCCCGCGGGCTACATCGTGATCACCTGAGCCGACGACACCGCTGCCAGCGACGCCGGGCGGCAACCCCGCCCGGCGTTCCCGCACCCGCATACCGGACCCCAGCATGCTGACGCGCACGCCCCCGGATTCGATCGGCACCCCGCAGCTGGCACGGCTCGACCAGGAGCTCGCGCTGGTGGTCTGGGAGGACGGCGCGGCCGAGGCCGATGGTTTCCGCCCGCGCCTCGGGCGCGAGGCGCTGGCCCGCCCCTATGCCGCGGTGCGGCTCGGTGGCGCGGGCGGGCTGTTCGCCGGCCTGCTTCGCCTGCCGCGTCGTGCCGAAGCCAAGAGCCTGTTGCGGCTGAATGCCGAGGCGCGCGCCACCCCCGCGGTCGCCCTGGAGGCGATGGCGGAAAACCCCGATGCCCTGTTCGCGGGGCTTGCTTCTGCCCAGCGGGTGCGCCTGCTGTCATTCCTGATGGAGATCGGGGCGGGCCTGTTCGGCATGGCGCGCTCGCCCATCTATCTGCGTGCGTGCCGCGCCCTCGCCGCCGGCCTGCAGGAGGCGCTCCAGGGCAGCGCCGGCACCGCGCGCATCGTCGCGCTGCTTCCCGACGGCGCCCAGCTGATCGCGCTCGACTCGGCGGAGGCACCGGGTGCCTGGCACCACCTGGGCGCCGACATGCTGCGCCGGGTGCCGGCATGCGCCGTCGATGACGGCATCTATCTGCTGGCCGAGCGGGCTGCCGCCGGCGACACGCTGCACGCGGGCGGCGGTGCAGCGCCGTGGCGGCTCGCCGCTGCTGCCTCGGCGCCGCCGCACCTGCTGGCCTGGATGCAGGCAGCAAGGCCACCGCACGCCGCCGCCGTGACCGGGCTGGTGCATGCCTGGGCGGCCGCGCGCGAAGGCACCGGCGGCGCCGTTGCTGCCCTGCTGCGGGAGCTCCTGCTGCTCTGCCCCCGGCCGGCGCGCCAGCACGATGGCGCGCGGCATCCGCTCGCCGCGGCCCTCGAGCTCGCCCTCCCCGACGGGAAGGGCGGCCTGTTCCTGCAGGGCTGGATGCGCGACCCGCATGCGCTGGTCAGCACGATGCAGCTGCGCCTGCCATGGGCTGAGCTCGCGCTGCCGAAAAGCCTGCTGCATGTCTTCCCGCGGCCCGACCTCGCCCCGCGGTTCGCACGCGCAAGCCACGCCGGCGAGCCGCCGATGGGGTTCGTTGCACATCTTCGCGATGTCGGCGGTGCCGCGCCGCAGCCCGAGCTGGTGCTGTCGCTTGCCAGCGGTGCGACCATCCCGCTCGTCCCGCCGCTCAGGGTGCTGCCGCCGGCGGCGGCACGCGACGCGGTGCTGGCAAGCGTGCCGCCGCACGAAGCCGACGCCACGGTGATGGAGGCGTGCCTGGCTCCGGCGGCCGGCCGGCTGCACCAGGCCGCGCTCGCGCTGCCGCGCGCCACCGACCTCGTGGAGATCGGAACGCCGCCCTCGCGCCCCAGGGTCTCGGTGCTGGTGCCGCTCTATCGCACGCTGGCGTTCCTGCGCGCCCAGGTCGCCGCCTTCGCCTGCGATCCTGCCTGGGCCGAGTGCGAGACCATCTTCGTGCTGGACAGCCCCGAACAGCGGGCCGAGCTCGAGCACCTGCTGCGCGGCCTCCATCTGATGCACGGTCTTGCCTTCCGCCTGGTGGTGATGCCGCGGAACCTCGGCTACGCAGCCGCCAACAATGCCGGCGCACTGCACGCCCGCGCGCCGCTGCTGCTGCTTCTGAACTCCGACGTGCTGCCCGACCGGCCGGGCTGGCTTGCCGCGCTGTCGGCACCGCTTGCCGACCGGCGCATCGGTGCCGCCGGCCCGAAACTGCTGTTCGAGGACGGCTCGATCCAGCATGCCGGTCTTTTTTTCGACCGCGACGCCGACCAGGTCTGGTTCAACCGCCACTACCACAAGGGGTTTCCCCGCCGTTTCGCGCCGGCGCTTCGTGCCCGCGCCGTGCCGGCGGTGACCGGGGCGGCACTGCTGGTGCGGCGCAGCCTGTTCGAGCAGGTGGGCGGCATCACCGAGGACTATGTCATCGGCGACTACGAGGATTCCGATTTCTGCCTGAAACTGCGGGGCCTTGGCGCGGGCATCGCCTATGTGCCGGAGGCCGAGCTCTGGCATTTCGAGCGGCGCTCGATCACCACCCATCGCGGCTACACCGAGACGCTGGCCTCGCTCTACAACAAGCGGCTGCATCACGCGCGCTGGGCCGGCCCGATCGCGGCGCTGATGGCGGGCTTCGGCGAAGGGGCGCGGGCATGACCGCGCTTGCCATGGCAGGCGCCGGCCCCATCGAGGCGCTGGCGGCGTTCCATGCCGCCAACCGCTTCATGCCTGCCCCGCCGCCCGACCTGCTGCTGTGCGGCGACGGCGATTTCCGGGCGATCGGCGCCGAGTTCCTGACGCATTTCGTACGCCTGGGCGGGCTCGAGCCGCACGAGCGCGTACTCGATCTCGGCTGCGGCGTCGGCCGCATGGCGATCCCGCTGACGCAGTATCTCGAGGCACCCGGCAGCTACGATGGCATCGATGTCGCGGCACCGTGCATCGCCTGGTGCCAGGCAGTGATCACCCCGGTCTATCCGAGCTTCCGCTTCGCGCACCTCGACGTCGCGCACGCGCTCTACAACCCGGCCGGCGGGCAGATGGGGGCGACGGCGCGGCTGCCGTTCGACGATGCCGCGTTCGACTTCATCGCGCTGGTCTCGGTGCTGACCCATGTCGATCCGCCGACGCTTGCGCAGTATGCGCGCGAGGTCGCGCGGCTGCTGGCGCCGGGCGGCAGGTGCTTCTCCACTGCCTTCCTGCTGAACGGCCCCTCGCGCGCCGGTATCGCCGCCGGCACCGCCCGGCCTCCGTTCCCGCATGCGCCGTCGGAGGTGGTGCTGCATGCCGACCCGGCCGCACCGCTGGCCGCGGTCGCCTATGACGAGGACCGGTTCCTTGGCGCTTTCCTCGCCGCCGGCCTGCGCCGTCGCCGGCCCGCCCGCTACGGCAACTGGAGCGGGCGGACGCAGCCGCAGTTCCAGGACATCTGCATTTTCGAACGGGACTGATCGTTGATGCGCA
>JADYYZ010000222.1 GCA_020853405.1 Acetobacteraceae bacterium | reverse complement strand
CGGTCGCTGCTGTTCGCGCCGAGCTTCGATCCTGGCCTGGTGCTGGGGGTGGCGACCTATGCGCTGGAACTGTTCCGCGCCGCGGCCCCGCTCGATGCGGTCTATGTGTCGATCGGGCTGGGCAGCGGCATCTGCGGCCTGATCCAGACGCGCGACCTGCTTGGGCTTGCGACCGAGATCATCGGCGTGCAGAGCAATCTGGCCAATGCCTATGCGCGCTCGTTCGCCGCCGGGCGCGTGGTGAGCACCGCGAGCGCCGATACCCTGGCCGACGGCATCGCCACCCGCATTCCCGATCCGGCGGCGTTCGAGATCATCCGCCGCGGCGCCGCGCGCATCGTCGAGGTCAGCGACGCGGCGATCGCCGAGGCGGTCCGCGCCTACTGGACCGACACCCACAACCTGGCCGAGGGCGCGGGTGCGGCGCCGCTCGCCGCGCTGCTGGCGGAACAGCCGCGCATGCAGGGCAGGCGGGTCGGCCTGGTGCTGGGCGGCGGCAACATCGATCTTTCGCTGTTCCGGAGCTGGGTGCTGGGTGCTGCGTAGCCGGGCAGCCTGGCGCGGTTCCCGGCTCGCGCCGCTGCGTCACGCTTTCAGGAACCGGGCGACCGCGCCCACCGCGTCGGCCAGCCCCACCCGCTCGACCGGCACCGGCAGGGCAGCCAGCAGCCGCGACGGCGTCGCCCGGTCGAGCAGCACGAAGGCGCCGCGATCGCCCTCCTTGCGGATCAGCCGGCCGAACGCCTGGCGCAGTTTCGCGCGCGCGATCGCTTCGTCGTACTCCTTCGGCGGGCCGAAATAGGTGCGCCGCGCCTTGTGCAGGATGTCGGGCCGCGGCCAGGGAACGCGGTCGAACACCACCAGCCGGAGCGCGCGGCCGGGCACGTCGACGCCGTCGCGCATCGCATCGGTGCCAAGCAGGCAGGCATCCTCCTCGGCGCGGAAGATGTCGACGAGCGTCGCGTTGTCCATCGCATCGACGTGCTGGGCATAGAGGTCGATCCCTGCCTCGGCCAGCGGTGCCGCCAGCCGCGCGTGCACGGCGCGCAGCCGCGCGATCGCGGTGAACAGGCCGAGCGCGCCGCCGCCGGCCGCCACGAACAGCGCGCGGAAGGCGGCGGCCAGCTGCTCGGGCGGGCCGTTGCGCACGAGGTCGGTCACCACGAAGGCGCGCGCCTGCGCGGGATAGTCGAACGGGCTTTTCAGGGCGGCGCGGCTGGCCGGCCCGGCCAGGTGCGGCGCCCCGATCCGCGCTTCGGCGCCTGCCCAGGCCGCTTCCGGGTCGGGTTCGCCGGCGTCGCGGAGCGTCGCACTGGTCACCAGCAGCCCGTGCGCGGGGCGGGCCACCATCTCGGCGAAGGGCAGCGTCGGGTCGATCCAGTGGCGGTGCATGCCGGCATCGACGGTGCCGGCGCGGCCCTGCGACAGCGACAGCCAGTCGACGAACTCTGGCTCCTCGATCGCCTGGGCGAGGCGGGCGAGCATCGCGCGCCAGGCGGCAAGCGGGCGGAGTGCGCGGCGATCGAGGCCGCGCAGCGCGCCTTCGATGCGGCTGCGCCCCGCGCTCTCGATCGTCTCGGCCTCGTCCTCCAGCCGCTGCGCGAGGCCCCTGGCAAGCCGGCCAAGCGGCGCAGTGATCGCGCCGATCGCGTCGTGGAGCGCCGCGGCGGCCTCGGAGAGGAAGGGTTCGGCCGGCAGCGGCGGGGCTTCGAGCTCCGGCGCCGCCTCGTCGGGCGGCGCGCGGGCCAGCACCTGCCGCGCCACCGCGCGCAGGAACCGCTCGCCCGGGTTCTGCTGGCCGGCGGCAACGCCGGCGAGATCCGGCGCGGCCGGCCGATCGAGCCGCGCCTGCCAGCCGGGACCGGGCAGCGCGCGGGCGGCGGCGAGCGCCTCGGCCAGCATCGCCGCCAGCGTCGGCGGCGTCGCGCAGAGGTCGCCGATCCGCCGATCGAGCCCGCGCGCGCGGCCCGCCCGTCCCTCGGCGCCCAGCAGCCAGCGGCGCAGCTCGGCCATTTCCGTCCCCGTCAGCGCTGCCGAGAAGGCGCTGTCGGCGGCATCGAACACGTGGTGGCCCTCGTCGAACACGTAGCGGGTGGGAAGCCCCGCCCCCGCCGGTGCCGCCCAGGCGGCCTGGATCATCACCAGCGCGTGGTTCGCGACCACGAGCCGGGCCTGGCGGGCGTGCCGGATCGAGCGCTCGACGAAGCATTTGCGCCAGTGCGGGCAGGCGGCGTGGATGCATTCGCCGCGCCGGTCGGTGAGGCCGGAAAGCGCCGGGCCGAACAGCTCATGCATCCAGCCGGGCAGGTCGCCGAACACGTCGCCGTCGCGGCTGAAGCCGGCCCAGCGCGCCAGCAGCGCCAGCGCGATCGCGCGTGTGCCGGCGGCGGCGCCGGCGGCCTCCTCGAAGTTCAGCAGGCAGAGATAGTTCTCGCGCCCCTTGCGCACCACGACGTGGCGGGCGCGGGCGCGCTCGTCGGGATAGAGCCGCGCGAGCTCGGCATCGAGCTGGCGCTGCAGGTTGCGGGTATAGGTGGAAAGCCACACGGCGGCGCCGTTCTTCTCCGCCCACAGCGACGCCGGCGCGATGTAGCCCAGCGTCTTGCCGGTACCGGTGCCGGCTTCCGCCAGCACCAGCCGCGGGGCGCCGGCCTCGGCGCGCGGGGCGAACGCCTCGGCCGCGGCGGCGGCGAAATCCGCCTGGCCGGGGCGAAGTTCCGCTGCCTCGCCGAGCAGGCTTGCAAGCCGTGCGCGTGCCTCGGCGCCGCTGACCGGCTGGCTGCCTGGCGGCGGCGGCGGGGCGGCATCCTCCCACTCGGGCAGACGCTCGGCGATCGACAGCGCGCGGGCGGCGGGTGCCGCGTGCGGCTGGCCGAGCGCGGCCAGCACGCTGCCCGCCCACGCCCAGCCGGCGCGCCCCATCAGCGCGGCGAGTCCCGCCGCGTCGCGGTTGCGCGGTGCCGCGCGTGCCGCAGCGAGGCCCCGCAGCAGCGCGATCGCCGCCGGCGCCAGCAGCGCCGCGGCTGCCTCCGGGCCGTGGGGTTCGGGCAGGCCGAGTGCTGCGGCAAGGCCGCAGGGCGTCGGCACGCAGAACTCGGCCGGGCGGCAGAACGCGAACAGTTCCAGCACGTCGGCACCGGCCAGCCGCGACAGCCCGAGCCGGCGCAAGGTCGCCGGCGCGTGGCAGACCAGCGGCGGCCCCAGCCCGGCGAGCCGTGCCGCCAGCGCCTTCCCCGCGAGCGGCTCGAGCGTGCCGTCGGGGAACAGCAGCACGCCCGTCCCGAAGCCGGCCGCCAGCGCCGGGCCGTCGGGCAATACCAGCCGGGGCAGCACCAGCTGGGGCGGTGTCATCGGGGGAGGGGCAGGGCGCATCGGCGGCGATCCTAGCAGCGCCGGCGCGTTGACCCCACGCCGCGCCACAGCTAATCACGTCTGCCATGGGCAAGGGCGGGTGATGGATTCCGAACAGGCGCTGATGCGGGCCTCCGGCGCCTGGCCGTTCCAGGAGGCCGCGAAACTGGCCGACCGGCTGGCCGCGGCCGGCAGGTCGTCGGCGCTGTTCGAAACCGGCTATGGCCCGAGCGGCCTGCCCCATATCGGCACCTTCGGCGAGGTCGCCCGCACCAGCATGGTGCAGAACGCCTTCCGCCGCCTGTGCGGCCTGCCCTCGCGCCTGCTCGCCTTCAGCGACGACATGGACGGGCTTCGCAAGGTGCCCGACAACGTGCCGAACAAGGAGATGCTGGCCCGCCATCTGGGCATGCCGCTGACCCGCATCCCCGATCCGTTCGGCTCGAACGAGAGTTTCGGCGCGCACAACAACGCCCGGCTCCGCAAATTCCTCGACGGCTTCGGCTTCGAGTACGAGTTCGCCTCGGCCACCGACTATTACCGCTCGGGCAGGTTCGACGCGGCGCTCGTTCGCATGCTGGAATGCTTCGACGAGGTGACCCAGGTGATCCTGCCCACCCTCGGGCCGGAACGGCGCGCCACCTACGCCCCGTTCCTGCCGGTCCATCCGGTGAGCGGCATCGTCATGCAGGTCAGGATCGAGGAGCGGAAGCTCGATGCCGGCACAATCGTCTGGCGCGATCCGGCGGACGGCAAGCGCCATGAGACGCCCGTGACCGGCGGCCACTGCAAGTGCCAGTGGAAGGCCGACTGGGCGATGCGCTGGTACGCGCTCGGGGTCGATTACGAGATGAGCGGCAAGGACCTGATCGACAGCGTCCGGCTGAGCTCGAAAATCTGCCGCATCCTGGGCGCGGAGCCGCCGGTCGGCTTCACCTACGAACTCTTTCTCGACGAGAAGGGCG
>JADYYZ010000221.1 GCA_020853405.1 Acetobacteraceae bacterium | reverse complement strand
GGTCGGTCTGCACGCCGATCAGCGAGCAGGATGCAAGGTCGCGCAGCAGCGCATCGCCCTTCGGCAGCGCGGCGAACAGCGCGGGCGGGGGGAACGGCACGTGCAGGAAGAAGCCGATGCGCTGGCGACAACCCAGCCGGCGCAGCTCCGCGGCCAGCGGGAACAGATGGAAATCGTGCACCCAGATCACGTCATCAGGCCGCAGCAGCCCGGCCAGCGCCTGCGCGAAATGAAGGTTCACGGCCCGATAGCCGGCATACTCATCGCGCCGGAATTCGGTCAGGCCCATGCGCCAGTGCAGCACCGGCCACAGCGTGCCGTTGGAAAAGCCGGTGTAGAACAGCCGATGGTCGGTGGCCGAAAGGTCGATGGTCGCATAGCGCGTGCGGCCGAGGACGAGCTCGGCCACGCGCTCGGACGTGCGCGCGACGACCTGGCCGGACCAGCCGAACCACACGGCATCGCGATCGGCCAGCACCTGCCGCAGCGCGACCGCCAGCCCGCCCGCCTGCGGCGGGCTGCGCGGGCGCGGCAACGGCACCCGGTTCGAAATGATCACCAGGCGCGCCAAAACCCCTCCTCCCAGCTGCGCGACAGCCGCATCGCGGACAGGATCAGGCCGACCTGCGAGTAGGTCTGCGGGAAGTTTCCCCAGAGCTGACCACTCTCCCACTCGGCATCCTCGCTGAGCAGCCCGACATGGTTGCGCAGGCCGAGCAGGCGCTCGAACTGGGCGCGCGCCTCCTGCATGCGGCCGGTCGCCGCCAGCGCGTCGGCCAGCCAGAAGCCGCAGACCAGGAAGGCGGTGCGCGGCGCGCCGAAATCGTCGGGTTCGGTGTAACGCAGCACCAGCCCATCGCGGCAGAGCTCGCGTGCGACCGCATCGACGGTCGCAACGAAACGCGGATCGGATGGCGCGACCAGGCCCAGTTCCGGCAGCAGCAGCAGCGCCGCATCCAGCCCGCCGCCGGCCGCCGCCGTGCCGTCGAGGCTTTCGGTGAAGCGGCTGCCGTTCCAGGCACGGCGAAGGATCTCCTCGCGCAGCGGGTTGGCGCGCGCCCGCCAGCGCGCGGCCTCCTGGACGAGCCCCAACCGGTCGGCGATGCGCGCGAGGCGGTCGGAGGCGGCAAAGCACATCGCGGCGCTGAAGGTGTGCACGCGCGCCCGCCCGCGATACTCCCAGATGCCGGCATCGGGCGTGAGCGCGGCGGCGAGGGCTGCCTCGCCGACCGGTTCGAGCTGGCGGAACAGCGCCGCATCGCCCGGCCGCGGCAGGCGGGCATCGAAGAACATCTTCTCGGCCGCCATCACCACGCTGCCGAACGCATCGTTCTGCGTCTGCAGGGCCGCTTCATTGCCGATGCGCACCGGGCCGTGGCCGAGAAAGCCGGCGAGCGCGGGCGCCTCGCGTTCCTCGATCGGCCCGTTCGGCACCAGCGGATAGACCGGCCTGAGGGCCGCCGGCCCGTCGGCCAGCACGGCACCGATCAGGTAGCGACAGTAGTTCTCCATGGTGCGCGTGGCACCCAGCCGGTTCAACGCCTGCACGGTGAACGCCGCATCGCGCAGCCAGCAATAGCGGTAGTCCCAGTTGCGGGCGCTCGACGGCGCCTCGGGCACCGAGGTGGTGAGCGCGGCGACGATGCCGCCGGTGTCGTCGTTGGCGCAGAGCGCCAGCGTGATCGCGGCCCGGATCACCGCCTCCTGCCATTCGAACGGCACGTTCAGGAGCCGGCACCATTCGTGCCAGTTGGCGGTGGTCTCCTCCTCGAACGCCTGGGCAATGTGCCCGGGCGATTCGGCGAGCGGTTCATCGGGCGTCAGCACCAGGGCGAGCGGACGATCCAGCACGAAGCGCGTTTCGCCTGCGACGAACCCGATCGGCGCATCGGTGGTCAGCCGGATCGCCTCCTCGGTGCCGTGCCAGCGCAGGTGGTTCGAGCCGAGGCGGGGCGCGGGCGCCTCGTTGCCCCAGCCGAAGCGCGGGCGAATGCGGATGCTGATCCGCGGGCGGCCGGAAAGCGGTGCGATCCGGCGGATCAGCATCGGCGGCCGGAACAGCCGGCCGAAACGGGGAAAGCGGGGCACGTGGTCGGTGATACGCAGCCGCGCGCCATCCTCGGCCTCGAGCTCGGTCTCGACCACCGCGGTATTGCGGCGGTAGCGCTGCGTGCTCGCCCGCAGCCCGGCAAGCGCCACGTCCATGAAGCCGCCCGCGGGCGCGCTGCCATCGAGCAGCGCGCAGAACACCGGATCGCCATCGAGCGTCGGCCAGCACATCCAGCCGATGCGGCCGCCCGTGTCGATCAGCGCGCCGACGGTGCCGTTGCCGACGACGGCGAGGTCAAGCGGCGCTGTCATCCTGCACCACGGCGATCCGGGCGAGCCAGTCGGAAAGGCGATCGGGCGTACGGAAGGTCTCGGCCATGCGCAGGCCGAATCCGCCAAGCGCCCGTGATGCCGCGATCCCGTCCTCGTCGGTGATGTCATCGCCGATGAAGATCGGCGTGCGGCCGGCGAAGGGTGCCGCGCCCATCAGCGCCCGCACCGCGCCGCCCTTGTCGATGCCACGCGGGCGGATCTCCAGCAGCATGTGGCCGGGCAGCAGCTCGTGGCCGGGATGCCCGGCCACCAGCGCGCACATCGCCGCCAGCAGCGATACCGCCGCACCGGGTACCGCGCGATAATGGAGCGCGATGCCGGCGCGCTTCAGTTCCAGCACCGTGCCGGGATGCGCGGTCGCGATCGCCTGGCCGGCGGCGCACAGCACTTCCGGCAGAACGTGCGGTGCCGCCAGCTCGACACCGCCGCCAACACGCCGGCGCAGCGCGAGCCCGTGCTCGCCGGCGGCCGGCAGCACCAGCGGCGCCAGCAGCCGATCGAGCGTCGCAAGGTCGCGGCCGGTGACGATCGCAAGCGCCCCACCCAGCCGCCGATGCAGCTGCCGCAGCAGGGCGATCGTCTCGCCCGGCACCTCGACCGCATCGGGGCGGCCGGCGATCGGTACCAGGGTGCCGTCGAAATCAAGCAGCAGCGCCCCCTGCGCCGCGACCGAGGCCGGCGGGGGAATTCCGTTCAGCATCCGCCTGTTAAAGCACGGGGCGGGCACCGTTCCGCGAAATCCTGACGCGATCGTGACCGGCGCGCACGATATGATTGCGCAACATCGGCGCGTGGTTCACGATGTTGCGCGAGGCATCGTCGGGGTGAACGGATCATGCGCTGGTTGAAACTGGTTGTTGGCTGCCTCGCAGCACTTGCCGCGAGCGAGGCGCACGCGCAATCGAGCCTGCGCATCGTGCTGATCAACGACCTGGCGAGCCTTGATCCCGTGCAATCGACCGCGGCGTTCGTGCGCAACCACGGGTTCATGGTCTACGACCAGCTGTTCGGGCTGGACCAGGCCGGCACGCCGCAGCCGCAGATGGTCGAGACCTACAGCGCGAGCGCCGATGGCATGACGCACCGGTTCACCCTGCGCGAGGGGTTAGCCTTCCACGATGGCGCGCCGGTGACGGCGGCGGATGCGGTGCAGTCGATCCGCCGCTGGGCCGAGCGCGACGTGGTCGGGCGCGCGCTGCTGGCCGCCACCGCAAGCATTACCGAGACCGATGCGCGCCGCTTCGAGCTGGTGCTGTCGCGTCCCTTCGCCCTGGTCACCGAGGCACTGGCGCGCCCGACCGCGAGCGCGCTGTTCGTGATGCCGGAACGCATTGCCCGTACCCCGAGCAGCACGGCGATCACCGATGCCACGGGCAGCGGCCCGTTCGTGTTCCAGCCGGACCAGTGGCGCGCCGGCCAGCGCGCCGTTTATGCCCGCAACCCCGCCTACCGCCCGCGCAGCGAGCCGCCCGACGGGCTTGCCGGCGGCAAGGTCGCGAAGCTCGACCGCATCGAGTGGGTGTCGATGCCCGATGCCGGCACCGCGGTGAGCGCGTTGCGCACCGGCGAGATCGACTTCATCGAACAGCCGGCCCCGGACCTGATCCCGATGCTGGAGCGTGACCGCAACATCCGCACCATGGCGATCAACCCGACCGGCTTCATGATCTGGCTGCGCATCAACCACCTGAACCCGCCGTTCAATGACCCGCGCGCGCGCCAGGCGCTGCTGTTCCTGGTCAACCAGCAGGACAACCTGAACGCCGCCGGCATCCGGCCCTCGGAACAGGTGCCGTATTGTCCGTCCTATTTCCTGTGCGGCACGCCGCTGGAAAGCCACGCCGGCGCGGTCGGCCTGCGCGAGGCGGATATCCCGCACGCCCAGACGCTGCTGCGCGAGGCAGGGTACGATGGCGGCCGCGTCGTGTTCCTGAATGCCGTCGACAGCCCGATCAACAACGCCGCCACCCTGACCATGGCCGAGGCGTTCCGCCGTGCCGGGCTGAACATGGATGTGCCCAGCATGGACTGGGCGACGCTGACCCAGCGGCGCAACCGGCGCGAACCGATCGACCAGGGCGGCTGGAGCCTGTTCGTCACGGTCGCCAACGTGCTGGACGCGCAGAACCCGCTGACCAACCTCTATCTCGCCAGCCCCTGCGAGGGCGGGCTGGCCGGCTGGCCGTGCGATGCCGAGCTCGAGGCGCTGCGGCGCGCCTGGTGGGAGGAATCCGATGCCGCGAGGCGCAAGCAGATCCTGGAGCGCGTGCACGCCCGCGCCTACCAGGTCGTTCCCTACATCAACGCCGGCCAGTTCCGCACCCTGGCTGCGTTCCGCGCCAACGTGCAGGGGATTCGCGCAACCACCGTGCCGGTGTTCTGGGGCGTCGAGAAGAAATAGCGCCCGCCTCGGCCAGCACCTCCGGCTCGGGCCGCGTCAGGCGACCTGCACCAGCGTCGAGACCTCATCGGAGACCGTGGTGCGGCGCATGTCGCGCACCTGCGCGGAATCGTAGCGCCGCGCGCGATGCATGGTGCAGCGATTGTCCCACATCACCAGGTCGTGCGGCTGCCAGACATGCACATAGACGAACTCGCGCTGGGTCGCGTGCTCGGTCAGGTCGCGGATCAGCATGCGGGCTTCGGGGATCGGCATGCCCTCGATCGCGCCGATATGAGCCGACAGGAACAGTGATCTCCTGCCCGAGGCCGGATGGCGGCGCACCAGGCGCTGGCGCACCGGCACGCACTGCGCCCGCTCCTCCTCGGTGAAGTCGGTGAAGCCGAGCTGGCCGCGGCTGTGGATCTGGCTGTGTTCGGCCACCATGCCCTCGATCTCGCGCCGGGTCTTCTCATCCAGCGTGTCGTAGGCGGCGCGCATGTCGGCGAACTCGGTGTTGCCGCCCTCACCTGGGAGCTTTCGCGCCGACAGCAGCGAGTAGCGGGCGGGGGCTTCCTTGAAACTGCTGTCGCTGTGCCAGAGCATGTTGCCCAGGCCGAACAGGCGCCGCTTGTCGTCGCGCCCCAGCACGTTGCCGTCCTTGTCGAGGTTCGAGATGTCGTTCAGCGCCATGGAAATGCGCCGCTTGTCGGGCGGCGTCAGGTCGCCGGTGGCCTGCTCGAGCGGGCCGAAATGGCGGCTGAATTCGAGCTGCTGGTCATCGGTGATGTCCTGGCCGGGAAACACCAGCACGCCGAACCGGGCGATGCCCGCCTCGATCGCGGCGATGTCGTCGGGCAGGGTCGCCTGGCGCAGATCGATGCCGTTTACGCGCGCGGCGAAATCGGGGCGCGAGACGGGGTCGATGGGGGTGATGGCGACGGGCATGTGCGCTCCCTCCGGCGGTCGGCCGGAAGCATAGCGCGGCGGGCGGTCAGGGCGAAGCGGGGGAAAGGGCGACGCGGAGGCGCGTGACCAACGCCAGCGTGTCAACGTCCTCGGCGATCAGGTCGCCCAGGATAAACGGTGTTTCCACCGGCAGCACCGGCAATCGTTGGCCCGTGATGCGCATGTCTGCTGCGCTGCGCCGCACACTCTTTTCCCACATTCGCTGGATGTCGATCGCCCTCGCCATGGATGGGCTGTAGCGGTCATGCGCCGTGTCGAGGAATGCATTGACCTCCTGCGGCCAGTTCGGAACGGCGGGCTCGTCAGGGAACACGGCCACCTTGATGAGATGCACCATCGCCTGACGGAGGTTGCTTTCCACCTGGAACCGCTGCTCGTTGCCCAAGTCCTCGATCTCCTCCGCCACGTGATCCTGGTCGAGATCATTGGGCAGTTTCGCGCCCGGGCGCAGCGCGCGCAGCACGCGCGCCTGTTCCAGCGCCCAAGCGTGGAAGTCCTCCTCGTACAGGGATTTTGCGCTCATCGGCCGAAGCCTAGCACGAACTCACCCCAGTTTGCGCTTCAGTGCCTCGTTCACCAGGGCGGGGTTGCCCTTGCCCTTCATCGCGCGCATCACCTGGCCCACGAACCAGCCGAACAGTTTTTCCGCCCCCCCGCGGTATTCGGCGACCTTGCCCGCGTTGGCCGCCAGCACGGCATCGATCGCTT
>JADYYZ010000220.1 GCA_020853405.1 Acetobacteraceae bacterium | reverse complement strand
GACGGCGCGGCCACGCCCGGATGCGATCGGGCCACAGGATCTCTGCGTCATGCCCTACACCTCGGGCACCACCGGCCGGCCCAAGGCGTGCATGCACCCGCACGCCAACGCGGTGTTCACCGCGGCGGCGCAGGCCGACTGGTACGGCTACGACGACGCGACCGTGATCAGCGGTTTCATGCCGCTGTTCCATGTCGCGGGCATGCAGGTTTCGATGAATGGCGGCATCGTCGCGGCCGCAAGTGTCGTGCTGATGGCGCGCTGGGACCCTGGCCTGGTGGCGCCATTGTTCGAGCGCTACGCCGTCACGCTCTGGAGTGCGGCGCCGTCGATGGTGGTCGATGTGCTGCACGCGCCGGACTTCCGCGAGGCTGCGTTCGCGAAACTGCGCATCATCACCGGCGGCGGCTCCGCCATGCCGGCCGCGGTGGCGGAGCAGCTGGAGCGCCGCTGGGGCCTGCACTTCATCGAGGGTTACGGCCTCAGCGAGGCGATCGCGGCGACCCATCTCAACCCGCCGCTTCGGCCGAAGCCGCAGTGTCTCGGCATCCCCATCCAGTGCACCGAAAGCCGCATCATCGACCCCGACACGCTGGCGGAGCTGCCGCCCGGCGCGGTGGGCGAGATCATCATCTCCGGCCCGCAGATCATGCAGGGCTACTGGAACCGCCCCGGCGCCGACGAGGAAGCCTTTCTGGAGCGCGAGGGCAGGCGCTTCCTGCGCACCGGCGATCTCGGCCGGATGGATGAGGAAGGCTATTTCTTCATCGTCGATCGCCTGAAGCGCATGGTGAACGTCAACGGCAACAAGGTCTGGCCGGCGGAGGTGGAGGCGCTGCTGTACCGCCACCCGGATGTTCAGGAATGCTGCATCATCGCCGCCCCCGACCCGCGCGGCGAGGCGGTGAAGGCGTTCGTGGTGCGCCGCCCGGGCACGACGCTGGAAGCGGCGGCGCTGATCGCCTGGGCACGCGGCATCATGGCCAGCTACAAGGCGCCGCGGCTGGTGGAGTTCGTGGCGAGCCTGCCGCGCTCGGGCTCGAGCAAGATCGACTGGCGCCGCCTGCAGGAGGCGGAATGGGCGAAGCCGCGATGACCGCACAGATCTGGTTCGAGGATTTCATCCCCGGCACCGTGCTCACGAGCCCGCCGCGCATGGTCACGCTCTCCGACATCGACCGCTACGCCGAGCTGACCGGCGAGCGCCATCCGGTGCACATGGACGAGGATTTCGCGCGCGCCGCCGGCTTCCGCGGCCGCATCGCGCACGGCCTGTTCGGGCTTGCGCTGATCGAGGGACTGAAGGCCGGGCTCGGCTGCTTCGAGCAGAGCGTCGTTGCCTCGCTCGGCTGGGACAAGGTGCGCTTCCGCGCCCCGCTGGAACCCGGCGATGCCGTGCATCTGGAACTCACGCTGGTGGAGAAGCGGCCGAGCTCGAAGCCCGG
Source organism: Acetobacteraceae bacterium (assembly GCA_020853405.1). Classification (GTDB taxonomy): domain Bacteria; phylum Pseudomonadota; class Alphaproteobacteria; order Acetobacterales; family Acetobacteraceae; genus JADYYZ01. Next base: position 2,868 of record JADYYZ010000220.1, on the reverse strand, counting down.
CCGCGGGGTTGCGCTGGAGCACGGCGCGCTGGTGAAGGCGGACGGGACGGTGGCGACCAGCGGCGATCACACCATCATCCTGCTGAGCCGCCCTCAGAACCCTACCTGATCGCCGCCCTTCAGGCCGAGCATCGCGCGCGCCTCGTCGGGTGTTGCGACCTCGAGCGAAAGCCGCTCGATGATGCCGCGGATCATGCGCACCTGCTCGGCATTGCTGGCCGCCATCCGGCCCTTGCCGGCGTAGAGGCTGTCCTCCATCCCGACGCGGACATTGCCGCCCATGGTCGCGGCCATGGTCGCCATGTTCATCTGGTGGCGCCCGCCCGCCAGCACGCTCCAGCGGTACTTGTCGCCGAAGAGTTTGTCGGCGGTGCGCTTCATGAACACCAGGTTCTCCGGATCGGCACCGATGCCGCCGAGCGTGCCGACGATCAGCTGCACGAACATCGGCAGGGCGACCAGGCCGCGGTCGACCATGTGCGCCAGGTTGTACAGGTGCCCGACATCGTAGCACTCGAACTCGAAGCGGGTACCGAGCGCGCCGAGCCGGCCGAGAATGGTCTCGATGTCGGCGAAGGTGTTGCGGAAGATCGCGCCGCGGCTGGCCTCGAGATACTCCTCCTCCCAGTCGTGCTTCCACTTGCCCCGGTATTTCGGAATCATGGTGTAGGTCCCGAAATTCATCGACCCCATGTTGCACGAGCAGAGTTCCGGCTTCGCCGCCAGCGGCGCCTTCAGCCGGTCCTCGATCGACATGAAGGTGCTGCCGCCGGTCGTCATGTTGAGCACGGCTCCGGTGCGCTGTTTCAGCGCGCGCAGGATCTGGAACCAGGTATCGAGATCGCCGGTCGGCCGGCTGGTCGCGGCATCGCGCGCGTGCAGATGCAGGATCGCTGCCCCTGCCTCGGCGGCCTCGGCCGCCTGGTCGATGATGGCGCTGGGCGTCACCGGCAGGTGCGGCGACATCGTGGGCGTGTGCGTGGCACCGGTGATGGCGCAGGTGATGATGACCTTGGTCGTCGCCATGTCCGTGCTACTCCGTGTATTCCAGGCCGCCGCAGATGCTGTGCACCTGGCCGGTGATGGCGCGCCCGGTCGGTGCGCAGAGGAACATCACCAGGGCGGCGATCTCCTCCGGCTCGACCGCGGTCTTCAGCGACACGGCGCGGAGCGCGATCGCCTCCATTTCCTCATAGGTGATGCCGCGCGTGCTGGCGCGGTCGGTGAAGACGCGGCGGATTCGTTCCCCCGCCACGACGCCTGGAGCGATGGCGTTGACGCGGATCCGATGCGGCCCGAGTTCGACCGAAAGCGATCGCGCGAGCGAGATCACCGCCGCCTTCGAGGCAGCATAGGGCGTGCGCAACGGGAAGGCATATTTCCCCGCGACCGAGGCCATGCAGACCATCGATCCCCAGCCATTCGCCTTCAGGTGCGGCACCGTCGCCCGCGCGACATGGAACTGGCCGTTGACGTTCACCGCCATCACCCGCGCCCAGTCCTCGGGCGTGATCGCCTCGACCGGGGCCGCCGGCCCGGCGATGCCGGCATTGTTGATGACGATGTCGAGCCCGCCCATCGCGCCGACCGCGGCCGCGGCGAAACCGTCCACCTGCGCCGCGTCGGCGACGTCGCAGCGCATCGTGCCGATGCCCGGCAGCGCCCGCGCCGCCGCCGCCAGCTGTTCCTCGGCGATGTCGCAGATCCACAGTCGTGCACCCGCCGCGTGGAAGGCACGCGCCATGCAAAGCCCGATGCCCGCTGCCCCTGCCGTTACGATGACCCGCTTGCCCGGCCAGTATTCGCTGTCCTGCATGAACCCTTCCATTCAGATCTGGAACTCCTCGGCGAAGCGCGGATAGGTCTCCGCCACCTCGGTCAGCACGACGTCGCGGATCTCCTCGCGCAGCGCCCGATCGGGAACGGGGGAGGATGGGACCTCGGCCGGCGCGTCGTAGTCGAAGCCGGTGGCGGCGCGCACGCTGTCGGCGGTCTCGCCGGGATGGATGCTGCGCAGCGCGAAGCGGCGTGCCTCGCGCAGCCAGTCGAACAGGCAGCGGCCGGTGACCAGCGCCTGCGGGCCGCCGGGGCGGAACACGTTCGGCGGGCTCCAGCCGGGGGCGCTGACGAAGTCCACCTTCGGCACCAGCACCCGCCGGTCATGGTCAGGGCGGAACAGGATGACGCGGGGGACCAGCATGTAGAGATAGGGCGATCCGAAACTGCCGGCGAAGCGCAGCTTCGGCCGCGCATACTCGCCGATGCTCAGCAGGTTGATGTTGGCCTCGCCGTCGATCTGCGCGCCGGAGAGGAAGAAGACGTCGATGCGCCCCTGGGCAGCGCTGTCGAACAGTTCCTTCGCGCCGTCGGTGAAGCGGCTGTTGCGGCGCGAGCCGAGCACGGTCACCCGCATCCGGCCGCGGCTCCGCCGGCGCGCCAGCATCGCCGCCGCCGTCGGGATGGGAGAGAGTGCGCCGGTCGCGACATGCCGGGCATCGCCGATGAGATCGGCAATCAGGCTGATCAGCAGTGCCGCGTCCATCACGGCGCCTCGCCGCGTGCGTAGCGGCGCATCGCCTCGGCATCGGTCGTGTATTCGTCGTCAAGGCCAAGCGGCCAGGCGCCACGCGGCGCCACCGCGATCGCCGAGACATAGAGTGCGGGCAGCACGCCGGCGACGATTTCCTCGCGGTCGAAGAAGCAGCCGTCAAGCACGCGCTCGACCGTGACCAGGGTCTCGCGTGCCGCATGCGCCATCACCGCCAGCTCCTGGCGGCGGCCGATCCAGACATTGCCTTCGCGGTCCGCGCTGGCTGCGTGGAACAGCGCGAAATCGGGGCGCAGCGCCGGCAGCAGCACGATCGGGTC
>JADYYZ010000219.1 GCA_020853405.1 Acetobacteraceae bacterium | reverse complement strand
TCGACTGGCGGTTCTGGCGTCGGTTCGGGCGGAGCGAGGGCGGCAGCCGGACCAGGCTCTGGCGCCGGCGCGATCGCTGATGGCTCGGCGGGCGGTTCGGGCTGCGGCACCGGTTCCGGGGGGTGGCGCAGGGACGCGCGCGCCTCGGCCTCGCGGGCTGCTGCCTCCTCGGCTGCTTCCAGTGCCGCGAACACGTCATACTCGCCACCCGTGGCGAACGGGTCGGCAGGCGTCGGGCCGGTCCAGCGGGCACGCGGCGCCGGTGCCTCGCTCGCCGGGCCAGGCCCGGGCGCGCCGGCAGCGTCGTCATCGGCCGGCGCGGCCGCGCCGGTGGCGTCGCCCGCCGCATCGCCCATCAGGTCGGGCGTCGTGCCCTGCCCGGTCTCGTCGCGCCGCCGGCGGCGCCCGCCGCGCCGGCCGCGCCGCCGCCGGCGCTGGTCGTCGGACTCGTCGTCGTCCGCCGCCCCGGCGGCATCCCCCTGCCCGGCGGCGCCTTCCGCTTCATTGCCGTCGGAAGCGAGGGCCTCGCCCGACTCGTCGGCCGCTTCCTCCTCATGCCGCGGCCCATCCTCGGGCCGGGCGGCGGGCGAAAAATCGGCCTCTGCCTTGGCGGGCGGGTGGGCGGCAGCTGTGCCCTGCCCGTTCTCGCGACGGCCGCGCCGGCGGCGCCTCCGCCGGCGCCGGCCCTCGTCCTCGCCGCCATCCTCGTCGCGCTCGCCGCCGGCGTGCGCCTCGCCCTCCTCATCGCCCGTCTCGATATCGCCCGTCTCGATGTCGGGCTCCTCGGCCACCGCCTCGTCCTCGTCGTCGGCGTCGGCGGGTGCCGCCATCGTGACCGCGGCCGGGCCGGGGAGCGCTGCCGGCGCCGGTGCCGCCGCCAGCGCCTCGGCCGGCTGGGCTGCCTTCGTGCGCTCGATCCGATGCGCGGGCGGGATCAGGGCGTCATCGGCGGCGAACAGCACGCGCATGCCGGCCTGCGCCTCGATCCCCGCCAGCCGCGCCCGCTTGTGGTTGAGCAGATACAGCACCAGCGCGGTGGCGCAGGCGACCACGATCTCGGCGGCCCGGCGTTTCGCACCCTCCTCCTCGATCGCGCGCAGCACCTGCATCGCGGCGCTTTCCGTGGTGCGCACCAACCCGGTGCCGTTGCAGTGCGGGCAGGTGATGAAAGCCTGCTCGGTGAGCGAGGGGTGCAGGCGCTGGCGGCTCATCTCCAGCAGGCCGAAATGGCTGATGCGGCCGACCTGGATGCGCGCGCGGTCGTGCTTCAGTGCCTCCTTCAGGCGCCGCTCCACCGCGGCGTTGTGGCGCGCGGACTCCATGTCGATGAAGTCGATCACGATCAGCCCGGCGAAATCACGCAGGCGGAGCTGGCGGGCGACTTCGTCGGCGGCTTCCAGGTTGGTGCGCAGCGCCGTTTCCTCGATGCCGCGTTCGCGCGTGGAGCGGCCGCTGTTGACGTCGATCGCGACCAGCGCCTCGGTCTGGTTGATCACGACGTAGCCGCCCGACTTCAGCTGCACCGTCGGGCTGTGCATGGCATCGAGCTGGTTCTCGATCTTCTCGCGCACGAACAGCGGCGCGCCGCTGTCGCGATAGGGCTGCACCTTGCGCGCATGGCTCGGCATCAGCATGCGCATGAAGTCCTTGGCCTGGCGGTAGGCGTCCTCGCCCTCGACCACGATCTCGTCGATGTCGCGCGTATAGACATCGCGGATCGAGCGCTTGATCAGGCTTGCTTCCTCGTAGATCAGGGCGGGCGCGGAGCTGGCCAGCGTGGTCTCGCGGATGCTGTCCCACAGCCGCAGCAGATACTCGCAGTCGCGCTTGATCTCGGCCTTCGGCCGCTGGGCGCCGGCGGTGCGCACGATCAGGCCCATGCCTTCGGGGATCTGCATTTCGGTGGTGATCTCGCGCAGCCGCCTGCGGTCGGCGGCCGAGGTGATTTTCCTGCTGATGCCGCCGCCGCGCGGCGAGTTGGGCATCAGCACGCAGTAGCGGCCGGCGAGCGACAGGTAGGTCGTGAGCGCCGCGCCCTTGGTGCCGCGCTCCTCCTTGACGACCTGCACCAGCAGAATCTGGCGGCGCTTGATGACTTCCTGGATCTTGTAGTTGCGCAGGAATTTCGGCGGGATGCGCCGTGACGGCTGGTCGTCCTCGGCCTGCGGGACGGCGTCGGCGTTGATCTGTTCGGGCGGCGGTGCGGGCTCCAGCGCCACCTCGATGATCTGGGGTGCTACCGATGCCGGGCCGAGCTCCTCGGCCGGCGGCATGGCGACGGCGGCCTGGGGATCTGTCCCGCCGGTGGCCGCATCGGCCGGGCCGCTGATCTGCTCGACCGCGATCGCGAGCGGCTGCGCACGCCCGGCCGGCCCGGCGGCCTCGTCGGACGCGGGTGGCTGGTCGGCAGCGGGGGCGTCGGGTGCGGCGGGGGAAGCGGCCTCGCCTGCCGGCGCCCTGGTGTCGGCCGTGGCGGCGAACGGCGGCAGCGGCGCGGCCAGGGGATCGTGCGCCGGGTCGTGCACCGGGTCGTGCTGCGGTTCGGCCGCCGCGGCCGGTTCGGCGGAATCGGGCGGTTCGGCGGGATCGGTGGGGCCGGCCGCCGCCGGCGCCTCGGCGTCATCCGCGGCCGGTTCGGGCGAAGGGGCAGGCGCCGCGGCCTCGCTCGCCTGGGCCGGGCTGTCCTGTCCCGGGTCGGAGGCGGCCGCGGCTGCCTCCGCCTCGTCTTCCTCCTCTTCCTCGGCCTGGGCGGCGCGTGCCTCCTCGGCCTGCATCGCGACCAGGCGCTGCCGGTCGGCGACGGGAATCTGGTAATAGTCGGGGTGGATCTCGCCGAACGCGAGGAACCCGTGGCGGTTGCCGCCGTACTCGACGAACGCCGCCTGCAGCGACGGTTCGACCCGGACGACCTTGGCGAGGTAGATGTTTCCCTTGAGCTGTTTCTTCGTCGAGGTCTCGACGTCGAACTCCTCAAGCCGCGCGCCGTCGGTGACGACGACGCGGGTCTCCTCCCGGTGGGAGGCATCGATCAGCATGCGCTTCGGCATTTCTGGCTCCTGGGCCCGGCAGCTTTCCGCTGCGGGCATGCAAGGCGCCATCGGGCAAGCGCAGCCGCCGGCCGGGCTGCCAGGGCGGGCAGGCCAGACTCCATCCCGCCGGGGGCGGGAGGGTCTGGTCTTCCAGAGTCGTGGGCAGGGCCGGGAAGGGCATCGCGAACCGAGTGCTTGGGGTGCGAACCATGCGCACACCCGATGGCGGAATGACATGGCGGGCCGCCACGCACAGTCATGGATGCCCGCGCCCGGGGCACTGCCCGCATCCTTGCCGTGGCGCGCACCCGGCCGCGCACGGCAGCACGCCCGCGATCGGGCACGCCGGCCAGCGCCGGGGGCAGCCAGGCGAGTGCGGAAGCAGGACGTCCTGGGCAGGCGTGACTAGCGCACAGTTTGACCTGCCGGGCAAGTGATTCCAACTTTCTAGATTGGCTGAAGACTCACTGGCAAGATGCTGGCGAATATGGCAGTATTGCAATTGGAGGTTGCGGACAAAAAATGCCGCGTCGGCGAACCCTGCTGCTGATGGCCGCCCTGCTTGCCGCGCCGCCCCTGCTGCCGCGCGCCGGCAACGCTGCCCAGGCACCAGCCCGCCGCCCACCGGCCCCGCCCCGGCCGCCGCGTGCGCCGAAGCCACTGGTGGTGATCGACCCCGGCCATGGCGGCAAGGACCCCGGCGCGATCGGCGTCTCCGGCACGCACGAGAAGCGGATCGTGCTGGCCGCCTGCCTCGACCTCAAGCGCACCCTGGAACGCGGCGGCAAGCTCAGGGTCGCGATGACGCGAGCGAACGACCGGTTCGTGCCGCTTGAGGGGCGCGTGCGCTTCGCCCAGGCCCGCGGCGCGGCGCTGTTCGTCTCCGTGCATGCCGACGCAACGGAAAGCCCGGCCGTGCGCGGTGCCTCGGTCTACACGCTGTCGGCGGGGGCGTCGGACCGCCTGGCCGATTCGCTGGCGCGGCGCGAAAATCGCTCCGATCGCTTCGGCATGCCCGACTTCCAGGACGTCAACCCCGAGGTGGCGCGCATCCTGGCCAGCCTGGTGCGGCGCGAGACCGCCACCGGCAGCGTGCGGCTGGCGCGCAAACTGGTCGCGGAGTTCGACCGCGAGCCCGAGGTCGGGCTGCTTGGCAACCCGCACCGCAAGGCCGGCTTCGTCGTGCTGCAGGCACCCGACATCCCGAGCGTGCTGGTCGAAATGGGATTCATGAGCAACCGCCTCGACGAGTCGAAACTGCGCAAGCCGGAATACCGGCGCAAACTGGTCGCGGCGATGTCGCGGGCGATCCACGCGCAACTTTCCGCTGCAACACTTGGAACGAATACAACCACGCCCTCGCGTGAGACCTGATCGCGCGAAGCTGTGTGCATGCGCAAGCGGAAGCGGCGTAATGGCACATCTGCGCGATGTGGATGCGCCACGCCCTGCCATGGCGGCGTGATCCGCGCTAGATGAGCGCCATGAAGGCCGATGCGCCCCTTGTCGCGCGGGCAAGCCCGCCGCCGCCGGCGCCGCCGCGCAGGCCGCCGTTGCGCTGGCTGTCGCGGCTGTTCGCGTGGGGATTCGCGCTGCTGCTGACGCTTGGCGCCGGCGGCGCGGTGACTGGCTTCGTGCTGTACCAGCACTATGCCCAGGATCTCCCCGACCACGAGCGGCTGCGCGACTACCAGCCGCCGGTGATGAGCCGCGTCTATGCCGGCGACGGGCGCCTGGTCTCGGAACTGGCGACCGAACGGCGCATCTTCGTGCCGATCGAGTCGATCCCGCCGCTGGTGCGCCAGGCGTTCGTCTCGGCCGAGGACCAGAATTTCTACGCGCATCGCGGCGTCGATCCCGTGGCGATCGCGCGCGCGGTGCTGACCAACGTGCAGAACATGGGCCAGAACCGCAGGCCGGTGGGCGCCAGCACGATCACCCAGCAGGTTGCCAAGAACATGCTGCTGGGCAACGAGGTCTCGCTCAGCCGCAAGGTGCGCGAGGCGATCCTTTCGCTTCGCATCGAACAGGCGCTTACCAAGGACCGCATCCTTGAACTCTACCTGAACGAGATCTTCCTTGGCCGCGGTGCCTATGGCGTGGCCAGCGCGGCGATGACCTATTTCAACAAGGCGCTCGACGAGCTGACCCCGGCCGAGGCGGCGTTCCTGGCTGCCCTGCCCAAGGCGCCCAACAACTATGACCCGTTCCGCTTCCCGGAAGCAGCCCGGGCGCGGCGCGACTGGGTGCTGGACCGCATGAGCGAGGACCGGGCGCTGTCGGCGGAACAGGCCGAGGCCGCCAGGGCCGAGCCGGTGACGGTCAGGGCAGGGCGGCTGGCCGAGACCGTACCCGCCGCCTGGTATGCCGAGGAAGTGCGCCGCCAGCTGGTCGAGAAATTCGGCGCCGAGGAGGCAACCCAGGGCGGGCTGCTGGTGCGGACCAGCCTCGACCCCGACCTGCAGCTGGCGGCCGACCGGGCACTGCGCGAGGGGCTGATCGCCTTCGACCGCCGCCGCGGCGGCTGGCGCGGCCCGGTCGGGCTGCTCGACATGCCGCCCGCGCAGTTCGCCACCGGCTGGACCCAGGCGCTTGCCAATGCGCAGCCGCCGCACGGCGTGCCGCGCGAATGGCGGCTGGCGGCGGTGCTGAGCGTCGATGCCAGCGAGGCGCGGGTCGGCATCCTGGAACGCGCGACCCGCCCCGGCGTGCCGCCGCAGCCCAGGATCCTGCCGTTGCCGATGGCCGAGCTCGCCTGGGCACGCAAGACGCTGGAAGGCGGCAGGCTGGGCCCTGCGCCGCGCCGGCCGGCCGACGTGGTCGAACCCGGCAACGTCGTGTTGGTCGAGATCCTGCCCGCAACCCCGGGCACGCCGGCCGAACCCGCTGCCCGCGGCCGCGCCGCGCGGGCCGCCCAGCCGGGCCTGCCCGAACGCGCAAGCTTGCGCCAGCTGCCGCAGGTGGAAGGCGCGATCGTCGCACTCGATCCGCGCACCGGGCGGGTGCTGGCGCTGTCGGGCGGGTTCAGTTTCGAGAAAAGCCAGTTCAATCGCGCTACCCAGGCGCTGCGCCAGCCGGGCAGCTCGTTCAAGCCGTTCGTCTACATCGTCGCGCTGGAGCAGGGCATTCCGCCGACCGAGCGCATCCTGGATGCCCCCTTCGAGATCCCGCAGCCGAACGGCCAGATGTGGCGGCCGCAGAACTACTCGCGCGACGTCTATGGCCCGACGCCGATGCGCATCGGCATCGAAAAAAGCCGCAACCTGATGACCATCCGGCTGGCACTCGACGAGCGCGTGGGGCTCGACCGCGTGGCCGATGCCGCGCGCCGCTTCGGCGTGATCCCGAACATGCTGCGGGTGCCGTCGATGGCGCTGGGCGCGGGCGAGACCACGGTGATCCGCCAGGCTGCCGCCTATGGCATCTTCGCCAATGGTGGGCGCGAGATCCACCCGACGCTGATCGATAGCGTGCAGGACCATGACGGGCGCGTGATCTTCCGCGCCGATGCCCGCGACTGCACCGGCTGTTCGGGCAGCGAGCCAAGCGATGCGCCGCCGAACCTGCCCGACACGCGCCGCGAGGTGACCGACCGCGCCAGCGCCTACCAGATGACCTCGCTGCTGCAGGGCGTGATCCAGCGCGGCACCGGCGGGCGGGCCAGCCTGGGCGCCCGGCCGGTGGCCGGCAAGACCGGCACCAGCAACGACTATGTCGATGCCTGGTTCGTCGGCTACACGCCCGACCTGGTGGTGGCGGTCTGGGTCGGCCGCGACGACAACCAGTCGCTCGGGGAGGGTGAGACCGGCGGCACCGTGGCCGCGCCGATCTTCAAGCAGGTGATGGAAGCGGCGATGCAGGGCCGCCCGCCGCTGCCGTTCCGCACGCCGCCGGGCATCCGCCTGCTGCGCATCAACCCCGAGACCGGCCTGCCCGCCTGGTCGGGCGAGCGGCATTTCATCTGGGAAGCGTTCAAGCCCGGCACCGAGAACCCGCGCGAGGGCAGCGGCCCGATCATCGGCGCGAGCGAAGGTATCGGCGGGGTCTATTGACGCAGGCGCGGCGGCATCGGTCGGCCAGGGCGCCGGCGGCGGCAGTACGCCGCCCGGCCTGCGCCGGCCCAGGCGGCCGCCACCGGCGCGCCGGTCGGGGCTGAACGACCGTGCTGTTCAACTCGGCGGTCTTCCTGTTCGGCTTCCTGCCGGTGTGCAGCGGCGTCTTCCTGCTGCTGCGCCGCCGCCTGCCCTGGCTGCTGGTGCCGTGGCTGCTGGCATGCTCGTTCGTCTTCTACGGCTGGTGGAGCCCGCGCTTCCTCGTGCTGCTGCTGGTCTCGACGCTGGTGAACTGGGGTATCGCCAGGGCGCTGGTGCGGGCGCGGCCAGAGGGTCGGCAGCTGCTGGTGGCTGGCCTTGCCTGGAATCTCGGCCTGCTCGGCTGGTTCAAATACACCAACTTCCTGATCGCCACCGCCGATGCCATCACCGGGTTTGCGATCGCGCCGCTCGATATCGTGCTGCCGCTCGGCATCTCGTTCTTCACTTTCCAGAAGATCGCCTACCTGGTCGATGTGCATGACGGGCGGGCGGAGCCGGGCGGGCTGCTCGACTTCATGATCTTCGTGTTCTTCTTCCCGCAGCTGATCGCCGGCCCGATCGTGCACCACAGCGAGATGCTGCCGCAGTTCCGAGGACTTTCGGCGCACGAACCGCCGGGCCGTGAGCAGGCCGGCCCGAACCTGGTGCTGGGCGGCGTGGTGCTGCTGGCCGGGCTGTTCAGCAAGGTGGTGGTCGCCGACCAGCTCGCGCCCTATGCGAACGCGGTGTTCGATGCCGCCCGCGATGGCGCCGCCGTGGGGTGCCTCGAGGCATGGCAGGCCGCCCTTGCCTATACCGGCCAGCTCTATTTCGACTTCTCGGGCTACTCCATCATGGCGCTCGGGCTCGGGTTGCTGTTCGGCATCCGCCTGCCGCTGAACTTCAACTCGCCCTATCAGGCGAGCTCGATCATCGAGTTCTGGCGGCGCTGGCACATCACCCTGTCGCGCTTCCTGAAGGACTATCTCTATGTGCCGCTGGGCGGCAACCGGAAGGGGCCGCTTCGCCGCCACGTCAACCTGATGGTCGTGATGGTGCTGGGCGGGTTGTGGCACGGCGCCGGCTGGACCTTCGTGATCTGGGGCGCGCTGCACGGGGTCGCGCTGGTGCTGGCGCATCTCTGGCGCGCCAGGATGGGCGATCGGATGCCGGCGCTGGCGGGATGGTTGCTGACGATGCTGGTGGTGGTGGTCGGCTGGGTGTTCTTCCG